>NZ_CANLRP010000021.1 GCF_947493425.1 uncultured Microscilla sp.
GCAAAAAATAGCCTCGTCTCAAAACAAAACCTCTACCTCAAGAATGGTAATTTAATTTCTCACCATTCCTTAGAATGAAACATTAAAGCAAAAACAATGATATTGAAGATAGTTTTTTTTGGTTTTGTTACCTTAATAGGTATATCAGCCTTGGTGCTGCTGGGCACACGTAAGGTATTGTATGCAGCTTTTTCGTTGTTATTGATTTTGCTGGGTATATCAGCACTGTATGTATTTGCAGGAGCCGATTTTTTGGCAGTGACTCAAATCATTATTTATGTAGGAGGCATATTGGTATTGCTATTATTTGGTATTATGCTTACTAATAGACCTCCACAAAATCTTAGTATTAGGTTCAGTAACCCTTTTCAACAAGATGAAACATCAGATGTGCAGCCCGTGACCAAAACTCGAAATAATTTGGCTGGTATAGTCTTGGGGCTGGGGTTATTAGCAATACTGGTGTTTGCTATCTATAAGGCTAACCTGGGGCAAATGCCTTGGATCAAGCAAGCTGTTCAAAACCAACAAGTGATCAAGCAATCTACAGTACAAGGCTTAGGTATACAACTAATGACCCAATATGTCTTGGTATTTGAGGTAATTGCTGTTTTACTAATGGTAGCGTTGCTTGGGGCTGTATTGATAGCCGGAAGAACTGAGAAAAAAACGGGGTAACACCTATTTGTTCTATCTTTTCGTTTGTACTAATTATGGAAGAAATATACCGAAGTACTTATCAAACCTTTGTGTTATTTGCCAAAGAAGCACTTTTGATAGAGATATGGAACAGTGCCAGCGAAGATCTCAACGATGAAATTTATAAAAAAGAGTTTTTATTGACTAATGAAGTATTGGCACCTTACTTTGACAAAATAGACAAGGTACTGATTGATGCCCGTAACTTTGAATATCCTATTTCTCCTGACTTGCAAGATTGGCACAACCAACATGTATTTGTCCGGATAAAATCAGGCAGTATTACTAAAAGTGCGCTCGTTACAAGTAAAAATACGCTGGTGCAAATGTCTATGGAGCAAACTTTTGACGCTCTGGAAACAGCCCCACACCAAACGATTAAGGTATTTGATCAAATATCCCAAGCCAGCCAATGGCTTACTGGCAAAACTATAGATTGTCGCACCACACCCTACCAAATAGCATATTATACTCAGGCAAACGAAACACTTACGCAAATATGGCATGCTGACACAGAAAACCTGGAGGCTCACCAGCTTCAGCAAGAGTTTGACGAGTTGACTGATTTGGCAAAAACTTATCATCCTTTCAAGCTATTAATCAACGCGCAGGCGCTGAGCTACCCTATATTGCCCAACACACAAAACTGGCTCAACCAAGAAGTTTTCCCTTACTTTTTGATGCACAAACTCAAATATATGGCTATAGTGATCAGTCAAAATATGCACGTACAGCTTTCGCTGGACCAGGCCTTGGAAGACATCAAAACCTATAATATAGAAGTAGCAAGTTTTGACACCCCCCAAGAAGCTACCCATTGGCTAAACCCCTAGTATTTGATGTATGGCTATTAGGAGGGCTTTGCTTGTCTAATGCTTTTTTATGGAAAAACTTTAGTAGTTTTGATTTTTGATAACATTTACCCAACGCTTTTCAAGTACCCGTGAAAAAAACAATTATAGCTTTAGTAGTCGCATGTTGGATTCCTGCCATTGCCCAAGCGCAGGCTTTGCTCAATAACACCAAAGTATACACTTCGTTTGAGGAGGCATTTAAAACACCTAAAACAGTATATATCCTAGATGTTAGTAAGAAAAAACTATCAAAACTGCCTCATAATATTGATCAGTTGGTCAATTTGCAAAAGCTACTACTGGGAGAGAATAAACTAAAAAAATTGCCCGATAGTTTTATAAAACTGAACAAACTAGAGCACCTTGAGCTCCAGAAAAATAAGCTCAAAAAATTGCCTCAAGGGTTTGAAAACCTTCGCCAACTCAAATACCTCGACTTGGCCAATAACCGATTTAGGCAAATACCTATGAGTATTTTTAAAATCAATACTCTGGAAACCCTTCACTTTTTTGGCAATCGGGTAAAAACTATTTCTCCAGAAATTGGGCAACTCACCCAACTCAAAAGCCTGCGGTTGGGTAGTAACCGAATAAGAAAGCTCCCCAATAACCTGGGGCAACTTTCGCATTTAAAAGAGTTACACCTACCTGACAACTGCTTACGCAAGCTACCTCCTTCATTTAACCAACTAGATTCGCTCTACTGGCTCGACTTAAACCATAATTGGTTCCGAAAACTCCCCCAAGAACTTAAGGGGTTAGATAACCTTCATATTGCGTTTTTTTGGGATAGGGGGTTTTCTAAAAAAAATAAGCGCGATGTAGAAACTGCTCAACCCAATACTGAGTTTAAATATGACCCTAAATATGCAGGTAAATACTGGGGGGTATACGCAGGGTTTCAACAAGGTAGTCAAAGTGTAATAGAGGCAGGGGTAGTCAAGGGTTTCAAAAAAGACTTTATTACCTATCACTATGGTATAGGAGGTGAGTTTAACCTCAATGGCAAAATGCAGGGGGTAAAGTTTGGGGGGTGGGTAAATGCCCTGATTGCACTGGGAATGCAAGCGACATTTTACCTGGATGATGGTCAAAAAGCTGCTGCCATCCGACCAGAGATAGGAATAGGAGCCAATTTGTTTAGTTTGATGTATGGCTACAACATTATTATTGGAGATAATCTACAACATACCAATCGCCACATGGTATCATTGAGAATGGTCTTGCCGTTGGCACCAATGTTTTTTCCATAAAGCCAGGTCAATTATGGTGAACCTGGGCGATACAACCTTTTACAATGAGGCATTGAGCCGCAATATAGGTGATCATAATGACTAGTCCAGCTTGTGGTACGGGCACCACAAATTTATTGATGGCGATTACAGCATCGGATACAACGAATAATAATGCTCCATAAAATACCCATTGAAAACTTATGGGATGAGTACACCCTTTTCGATTGAGCGCAAAAACTGCCATGAGCACAATAGTAGAGGCATATATCAATACTGGAACTGCCAGCTCTTTGAGGTGGGGAAATAAGTAGGCATACAACCCTACGCCTAATAGCAAAAATGGCAAAGCCCAAAGGGGATTTCGGCTTATAAAACCCTTTTGCCCACTCATATTTACCGACTTTTGATAAGCCACTACATACAACACGTGAGCAATAAGGAAATTGGCCAAACCTACCATAAAGAAAAGTTCTGACTGCTTTACAAACATGAGTGATACATCGCCACCCCAGGAAAACACCAAGGCTCCAATAATTAACTTGGCAAAAGTATCCAGTTTTCCTCCCAATTGTTGGTAATAAAACCCCAATAACCAGATCATCAGCAAAGGCTTGAAAATATAATCGAGGGTTTCAGATTGAATGATACGCCCAGTAAGGTCGCCACCAACAATGATCAAAAAAACAAAGTAGGAAGTCAGGTATTTTGCCATGCGTTTATAAAGTATTATAAAACAGGCAATTAAAAACTTAGAAATGGGTTTTGCAACAAAGGTCACAAATTAAATCTTACCTATTCTAGTTTTCTTTTTCTTTGCGTTGTTGAAGGTGCTTATTTTTATAACTCCAATAAATCAAAAACAACGCCCCTGACAACATAATCAGCATGACTATATTGACAATATGCCTTACCTGTTGCCTAAAGTTGTTATGACTCAGTGAGTTGCTTTGTGTACTGATATCTTCATAAAAATCACCCACATTTGCCGACGAAATTTCAAGGTTACGCAAACTTTCGCCTGAAGCTTCTACCTTGGCTTTAGCACGCAATGTATCATATTGTTGGGTATTGGGGTTAAAAAATATCCAGCTAAAGTAGTTTTTAAAGTTATACACCCCTGACTCTTTGGGTATAGAGTGAAAAGTAAAAGTTTTCCAGCCACTCACCCTTTGTCCAGCACGCTGAACCGACTGCTGTATGCTTGGTGGGTAAAAATTAAAATGATCATTTTCTTCAATCTCAGGTGCATGAATTTCGGCAATATTCCCTTCTCCCCATACCCTGAAACCATACTCAAAACTTGACCCGGTACGTATTTGTTTTTTGGGAGCAAACTCTTGTAAATAAAATACACCTACAGGTACTTGATCTTTCAGAGGATGAGCGGGTAACTCTTTGACTTCGATGCGCTTAGGCAGCGTATAAAAATACTTATGTGACTTCTTCATGTTCAGACGGGCTTCTAATGAAGTGGGGTCTTTTTCGTCTTTAGCTATTTTAAACTTGATCATTTTAAGCCCCACCCGTGGAAAAACAATGGGTTCGCTGTTCAGCGGATAAAAGGTGGCTTGATAGAGTTTATGTTGCTTGTATTTTTTTCCGTTGATATTTACTTCAACTGGGGAAATTTCTTCTATTTGGAAGTTTTCTTCCCACGATTTTGCCGGACGTATTTTTTTTAAAATGTCCCCCAACTGATCGCCTAAATCTGGAGGGAACTCCATAAATGCTTTGTTTACTGAAGCCACATAAAACGCAAGGCTTACTGTAAACCCCTCCCCTACATATACTTGACTTTTGTTGGTTGACAATCCCAGAAAAGCATCTTCTTGAATATCTACATATTCTTTGTTTTTTTCAAGGTCGATAAAATCTTCGGGAGTAAGTTTTGAGGGTTCTCCAAGGTTTTTGTCATAAGGGCCCACCCTTACTGTGATGCCTGGTGATTCTACTACTTGCCCATTTACCTTAATAGAGAATGGCTTGATGACAAAAGTACCTTCTTTTTCTGCATAATAATTTTGGATAACGGCATCAATAGAAGTTACCTGTCCATTGCCTTTATTGTTAGATGAAGTAACTGAGGCTATGGTGTTTTTCTTAAAATTGGGAATGTTTGGAAAAGGGGCATAAGATTTCACTTTTCCGTTTTCTACTTTAATTGTGACTGTAAACGCCTCATTGAGCGCAATAGTAGTTTTACCTAATTCTATATAGGGAGGTTTTTGCGTCCAACCAACTGACAAACAGGCAGTTAATATAGTTAAAGCAAGGAAAGCTCTTTTATAATTTAATAATTCCACTGTAAAATATGATGTATTTAATTTTGTAAAATCACAAGTAAATTGTATTTTTACAACATATAATTAGACTAAAAAAATACTTGAACATTTACCGAACTTTTCCGGTTAAACTTCGTAGTAATATTGTACTTTTCAACTTACACACACCAAAAATTAATTTTTTCAATATGTTAGAATATGTAAAAACCATTCTCCAAAAAGTCAGTTTTGACAAAATTCTATTTGAAAAAGAGCTAAATAAATCTATTTCTAAATACTTAAAACCCAACGAAGTAGAAGAATTCCGTGATTGGTGTTACCAAATGTTTAATCCAACCTATCCTCAGATATTAGATCGTTGCTTCAATCACTCAATGGTTTAATTTTTTTTACTTAATGTAACTATATTTAGATTTAGCATTTCATAAATTCTTAGGGGTTTGATACGAAACTTATGTTTCTTTTCAAACCCTTTATTTTTGTCCTTTTCACGGCAGACTTTCGAAATAAGTCTCTAAAAACATCCTCGGTAATTTCTTCCCAATCTTGTTTAGTCATCTGTTTAAGACCAGGCTTTGGTTCAAATAATGGCTCTTGGTGAGGCTTGGAAAAACGATTCCAGGGACATACATCCTGACATATATCACAGCCAAAAATCCAGTTTTCGAACTTCCCTTTTACTTCCTGAGGTATTTCATCCTTTAGCTCAATGGTAAAGTATGAAATACATTGACTGCCATTTACCACATAAGGCTCTACAATAGCATCAGTTGGGCAAGCATCTATGCAGCGGGTACAAGTACCACAATAATCTTTAGTAGGTGCATCAGGCGTCAGTGTCAAGTCTAAAATAAGCTCAGCAATAAAGAAAAAACTACCCATTTTTCGGTTAAGCAAATTACTATGCTTACCGATCCACCCTACCCCACTTTTTTGTGCCCAGGCTTTGTCCATTACTGGTGCCGAGTCTACAAAAACTCTTCCTCCTACTTCACCTATTTCCTGCTGAATAAAAGCAAATAACTCTTTGAGCTTATCTTTGATCACAAAATGATAGTCTGTGCCATACGCATACTTTGATACCTTATAACTTTCGTTTTGTTGTGTCTGGGCTATATCTTCCTGAGGGTAGTAGTTGTACAACAACGAAACTACCGATTTAGCATTGTCTACCAGTAATCTTGGGTCAAGACGCTTGTCAAAATGATTTGCCATATACCCCATTTCTCCTTGCATTTTTTGCTTAAGCCAAGCTTCAAGGCGAGGCGCTTCTTCCTCTAAGAAAGTAGCTTCTGATATACCACAAAACTCAAAACCCAGGTCTTTAGCCTTCTTTTTTACAAGTCGAGTATTTTTTTCTATCTGTATTGTGTTCATTTCAAGCCCAAAGATAGCCTTTTTTTTGCTATCGTACTGATTACTAAGACAAAAGTAGCGCCATAATCAATGAGCCCTGTATTCAAAGGTGATTTTAGCTCTCTTATTTTACCTACTTTCATAGACAATGTTTTTTTATACAAGTTGCACTATCTTCAAGTAATGCTACCTGTAGGTTTGACTCTATAGGTTTAACTCTTTTAAGATATTTTAGTTGTATTACTCAAGCTTATGTGCAATATTTAATCTATATTTTCGTGCATAAAATGTATCGTATTTAGCTCATAAGGCAAAAATACATAATAATCGCAACAAACATTCTGCTAACCTAAAAACTTCAAAACCAATGAAACAAGAAGTTACCCCTCCTTTGAACTTTGCCATGTGGGGCATTTCAAAGGAAGAACTTGAAAGTATTCTGGATGATGCTATGCTAAGCCCAGAAGAGAAACAAACAATATTGGAAGATTATAATGACGCAGAGGAGTAAAGTAGGAAATTGTAAAAGCTTATAAATGTAAAAAAGCGTGAAAACTAGCTAATTTTCACGCTTTTGCTTTTTTGTTGTTGATGGATGTGCACACTGGTTATTGATTTTGAAATCGCAGGATGCATGCTTGGTTGTTGATTTGCATAACTATTGGTTGCTTATGAGATTTCAGGATCTTAGGATAAAAATGAATGCATATACTGGTGGCGATTTCACTTATAACAATGCCTCTGGTACGAAAAAATGACATTTTTAATTACTTTTTTTCATTAAAAACACTAAAGTGCTAATTATCAATCATTTACACATTTTATCATCATTACTGCCATACGCTGTTTATTACAATAGAGTCTACATTTTTAGAGTGTATTTAAAAATTAGTTTGTTGTTTCATTTTCAATGGTGAAACAGAACTCTAAATGCAATTTAAACACCTCATTAAATAAGAAAGCACTACTTGATGCCATGTTTGGCATCAAGTAGTGCTTTTTGATCGTATATTTAAAAGAATTACTTTCCTATTTTTGCTTGTACTTTATCGCAGCTTACCTCAAATACGCGAGAGTTTGCTTCGCAAAATGTAACTCCATATTTAGTTCCATTGAAATTTTGTCTGATAAAGAAATGACCAAATTTACATCTTCCATCAGGCATTTTCATCAAGCCAATTAAACGAACACGACGCCCCAAAACTCTTCCTGAACGTTTATGACGGATCGTATTCCATTCTTTAGAAAAGAAATAACCTCCTATAATTTTTTCTTTCCAACGCTTGCCTGCAATCCACCTTTTTGAAACTTTAATGGCTTCTGGTAATAATTTAGCATTTTTCATTCCTTCTTCTGGTAATGGTACCTTTGCTATTTTAGCTTCTTCAATCACACGATATGCCTGACAAAGCTTTGCATAAGCTTCTTCTACTATCTTGACTCCCTTTTCTTTATTCATACTTGACACTTTTGCTTTGTCAGTAGAAAGGTAAGCAATACCAAAACTATATGATTTCTCACTGTATTTAATTTTACAACTTGGGTTAGTTCGTAAGTTACCTGTAATAATCCAAGAACCATCGTCTTCCAGGTAAAACATCCTCTTGTTTGCAGCAGAATATACTTTTTCTTTTAGGTTTTTAACACGTTCTCTTTTAAATACATAATTTACTCCAGCTAGCTTCACTTCCACTACATCTTTCTGAGTATTATACTTTACTTTTGCTCTTTTTACTTTTCTCTTACTTGCAAATGCATAGAACTTTCCTGACTTTTGGGCAAATAAATTACTATTAAAAGCAAGTAATGTGATGCAAATTGACAAATATATTAAGGTCTTTTTCATTATTGTAAGTGATTTATTTTGTTATATTTCGTATTGCAAAGTAAACACATAATGATGAATAAAATGTGGGTGAATTCATAAGGAACAAGTTTATACACATAAGCCAAGGGTTTGGTTTCATAAAGTAGTTATTTTACTCAGTATAGTATAGATAAGTTCACAGATGACTCAATTTTAGCAACCTGAGGTTTTTAGTCAAACACCCGTTAAGGAATGGTACCAAAATAAATTTACATTCTTAACCTCATCTTTTGAGGCTATACTTTGTTAAAAAATAGCCGAATAGCGATGCTATTAGCCGATTTTTTACCGCGTCTAGCAACAAAATATTTTATTAAACTATAGAAATTTATTTTTACACCATTCCTAAGGTTTTACCCGAATAATTCTATCTGCATTTTCATCATATATTTTATTGCAAAAAAGTCATTTAACTCCACTTTTTACACTTCATCTTTGGCAAGAATTACATTTTTTGCTCTCAAAATATAAAATTCCCACAAGGTCTAAGTTTTTTGGTATATTTGCTCTTCATTGAAAGCCTCTAATTCACAGGCTTTTTTAACTCTCACTATACATAGGCTTATTCATCACACAATAGTTACAGCTAAACACCATGGGCATAAAACAGAATTTACTTGCTAAAGAAAAGGTGATTTTCAGAACTCACTTACACTGGTTATACTTCATATCACCATCTCTAGTCATTATATTTGGTGGCGTACTAGCCCTCATGACATTACAAAAAAAGCTCAACCTGGGCGATTTTTCTAACTATATATTGTACTTGGGACTCATTACGGCTGGTATAGGGCTTATCAGTTTTCTGAAAGAATATATCCATCATCATACATCAGAGTTTGTAGTCACCAACCAACGAGTGTTTGTGCAAGAAGGAGTTTTTAGGCGAAAAACCACTTCTATGATGCTCACCCAAATAGAAGCAGTAGAGGTAGACCAAACACTTACAGCAAGGTTATTAGGCTTTGGGCATATCGAAATTACTGGTTCGGGAGGGGCAGCCACCAAGTTTACCTACATTCATAAGCCGGAGAAGTTTCGTAAGGCTATTCAGAAAAACATAAATTTTGACGATTAGTAACTCAAGGAATTACAAGATTATGAGGCGTTTTTTCATGTTTCTACTTGTGGTAGTGATAGTCACTGCTGCTTTTGCTATGTATGCATTAAAACAAGTAGTAGTGCCTACCTCCTCGATGGAAGGAACTTTGGCTGCCAAGAGCAGTTTTTTAGTGTACACATTTTTCCCGGTTGTTCAACGAGGCGACATTACAGTTTTTCGTTTACCAAAAAAAATCACTGTAGCAAGGTGTGCAGCCGTTAGTGGTGAGCAAATAAAAATAAGTAACAGCGAAGTGTTTGTAAACGGTCGTAAACAGGTTGCCCCTCCAAAAACACAATATTTATATAAAATGGTAAGCAATGTGTCTATTCCTAAAAAGTCGCTGCTTGTCAACGGAATGACACCAGAGCAAGGCTATATGGATAAAAACTTTTTGGTACATACCCGCCCTGTTCTTATTCAAAAAATAAAGCAAGATTTCAAGAATGCCAACATCCAAACCACTGTGCAACGCAAAGCAGTGGGCAGTTTTGACCCGGCTGTATACCCTTACCACCAAGACATTGCCTGGAATGCAGACCACTTCGGTCCGTTAAAAGTTCCTCGTCAAGGAATGCGACTGCCTATCAATGCTAAAAACTTATTGTTGTATGGTAAACTCATCCAACATTATGAGGGAAATAAAAAAGTAGAGGTTTACGCTGACAAGCTAGTAATAGATGGACAGGAGTTTAAAGTATATACTTTCAAGCAAAACTATTACTTTATGCTGGGTGACAACCGCCACAATGCCCAGGATTCGCGTCATTGGGGGTTGCTGCCCGAAAGCCATATCATTGGCACCTATTTTATGAAGTTTTAAGTAATATTAAAGGGTTTGGTCAATCGATTCAAACACTGATTAATTTACTGATAGCAAGGTATACCCAAACACTTTCATTAACCAGTATTCGATATTCTTTTATATAGAAAGGCAACACATTATACCAACAAAGCTGTCTGTATTTTGGCTACCTCAGCTAAAATAAGTGCCCATACCGCCTCTACATGTTTCTTAGTCACATTGGTTTGTCCTATTACTAAACGTAAGGTATACCTGCCGTTAAGCTTGGTATGAGTCAGGTAAGCCTTGCCTGACTCGTTGATGGCGTGCAAGATTTGCGCATTGATTTGATTCAAAGTTTCTTCGCTTGTGTTTGCCGGGCTATAACGAAAACATATTAAGTTAAATTCTACTGGTGCCAAAATCTCGAAATCTTCTCGTTGTTTGATTATTTCGGTCAAATCTTGCGCCAGCTGAATATGCCCTCTTATTTTTTGTTGCAATCCCTCTACTCCAAACGAACGCATTACAAACCATAATTTCAACGCACGAAAACGACGCCCTAAAGGTACCCCCCAGTCGCGGTAATTATTGATTTGTTGCCCATCAGACTTAGTTTTCAAATATTCGGGCATTATCTCAAAAGTTCTAATAAGTGCTTCTTTGCTTTTGACAAAATATGCCGTACAATCAAAGTTGGTAAACATCCACTTATGGGGGTTAAACACATAAGAGTCAGCCGTTTCTAATCCATCAATTGCCCATCGTTTTTCGGGCAGCATCGTGGCAGTTCCTACATAGGCTGCATCTACATGCAACCATACATTGTACTTTTTACAAATAGTTCCCATTGCCTGCACTGGGTCTACTGCAGTAGAGCTGGTAGTACCTACTGCAGCAATGGCACAAAGTGGGGTATACCCTTGGGCAATGTCTTGCTGAATAAGTGATTCGAGTGACTCAGGACGCAAAGCAAATGTATCGTCTACCGCTACTTTACGTAAATGAGTACTTCCTATGCCTGCTATTTTTACGGCTTTGTCTATAGATGAATGGGTATGCTCAGAGCAATAGATAGTAAATTTCTCTGCCCGAAAACCTCGTATATTTATTTGGTAATCAGTATAGTATTCACGGGCAGTGAGTATAGCACATAAAGTGGCAGTAGATGCGGTGTCTTGAATTACTCCCTCAAAATGCATTGGTATTCCCATTAACTGCTTAAGCCAATGCATCATTTTTTCTTCCAACTCAGCAGCAGCTGGCGAAGTTTCCCAGATCATACACTGCGCTCCCATGGCAGACATGAGCATTTCTGCCAATAACGAAGGAAAGCTGCCGTTGGCTGGAAAATAAGCAAAAAACGAAGGGTGTTGCCAGTGCGTCATTCCTGGAATAATCTTCTCTTCAAAATCTTTAAAAATATCGGCAAAACTTTCACCTTTTAAGGGCAATTCATCAGGCAAACTATTGTATACCTGACGGGGCACTACTTGTGATTTGACAGGATGCTGTTCTATGTTTTCGAAATAGTCAGCCATCCAATCTACCAATTGGTGGGCGTTTTTTCTAAACTCTTGATTGTTCATTGTTTGTATTGTTGTTTGAAAACAAATGTATAAAATATACTACAGGTACAACTTACAAAAAAGGGTAAATCACTTATAAATTTGTTCAAGTTGTACTTGTAACTCAGTGGGTGTACGATTGGTTTTTCGCTTGACAAAGCCACTAAACGCTGCTGGGCTGTCAAACTCTAACAAATAGGCAATTTCTTTGTGTGACAAGCTTTGTGTCATGAGTAAGCGCTTAATTTCTAACAACAAGTGCTCATGAATTACTTGTAAGCCTGTTTTGCCCCAATGATTTTTACACACTTCGTTTAGCTTACGTGGCGAAACAGCCAGCCATTCAGCATATTGTTTTACAGCTTTGCTTTGAGCAATGTGTTGTTCGAGCAAGCTTAGAAACTGTTTTAACAAAGCAGGGGTTTTGGTTGGAGTAGTATTGAGAGGTTGTGCCTGGATCATTTTCCATAATAAAATATGTAGGTAGTGCCTGGCTACTTGCTGCGACACTGGGTCTTGCAAGTCTAATGCTTGCTGTAGCAAATGAAGTACAGTATGTAATTCTTCAAAAACAACGGGCTGTGCTATAATAGACTCTATATTATACAATGGCAACGACTCAAGTAACACCTCTTGGGTAAATTGCACTACGCTACCTTTGGCATCAGGAGCACGCTGAAGCAAATGTACTTGTCCTGGAAACACCATGTAGGCGCTCAACGACTGGAGGTCAGTTTCTTCAAAGTCAATCACTTGTCTCCCTCCCCCTTGCCTAATCAATAAAACTTCATAATAGTCGTGGCGATGTAGTTGAGTATAGTCATAAGGGTTTGAGTAAGCAATATCTTCTATCTTAAGCCCCCCTTGTTCTTTATGGCGTAGTTGATGCCTTGGTACCTGCTCCATAAACAGTGGTCTTTTATATCTTAAGCCCTACTATAGTAATGTCATCTCTTTGTTCAGAGTTTAACAAAAACTCTTTCATTACCTGAGTGAATTTTTCTTTTTGTTGGTCAACAGGTAAATGGGCGTTGGCTTCAAACATCATTTTAAGGCGACGTGTACCAAAGCTTTTGCGCTTACGATTGGGCAAATCTATGTAACCGTCTGTAGTAAGGTACAGCATATCACCAGGGTTGAGATACAAGGTATTGGCGCTAAATTTTTTCCTTGCCCGAAAACTCCATCCTCCAATCGGGGTACGGTCTCCCCTCAACTCTCCCAGTTTGCCATCTTTTATATAATACAATGGGCGTTTAGATCCAGTAAAAGTAACCTTGGTGGTTTCATCCGGCATTTTTTCGCATTTGCACAAACACACATCCATTCCTTGATCCATCGTGTCATCCTCTTCTTGGTTAAGCCCCCCTACCAATTTCTTGTGCAGCATGTCTAAAATTAGGTTGGTCTCATAAATTTGCATTTCATTGACAATTTCATTCAATAAAGAATTACCAATCATGCTCATGAAAGCCCCAGGAATACCATGTCCGGTACAGTCTACCACAGCTACAAAAGTGGCTTCTGTATGCTGCAAGGGCTTGATAGTCGATGGAAACTTGCCTTCTTGTCCGTATGCTTTTGCCTCTGCCAATAAGTTTTCTACTTGTGACTGTTCTTTTACCTTATTTACCCAATAAAAATCTCCGGAAACAATGTCTTTAGGCTGATAAAGTACAAACAAACGATCATCAAACAATTCTTGTAGGCGAGTTCTTCCTGGCAGTATAGCATTTTGAATTGCTTGCGCAGCCTGAATGCTTTCTTTGGTTTTCTTGCTTTCTTTTTTAAGCTGGGCATTGGTTTCAGCAATAAACTCACTCTGGGCAATGATCTCTTCTTGCTGCTGTTTAAGTTCTTCGTTTTGGGTGGCTATTTCTTCCCCTTTCTTGTGTAGTTCATGGGTACGCTCTTTTACTTTTGTTTCGAGATACTCATTGGTTTGGCTTTGTAGTTCTAAAATATGGTTACTCACTTGCTCTTTTTCTCGTTTGTATTGGCGATAACGGTCTGCCAAAGCTAATGACAATAATATAATGGCTACTACTAATGAAACTTCAGGGAGGTGGTGAGTAAATAAGTTGGATGGTAATATACCTGTAACTGATAAGCTATAGATCACTACACTTAACACCACCAATGTCCACGCAAGCAAGAAAAACCTTGCAGCTACCATTCCTCTCTTATAACATACGATGGCACTATATAAAATGGTGGGCAAACTAAATACATAAAGCAACGGCAATATTTGGGTAGACAGTATGACACTAAAAAACGAAAGTAAACTGGTACATCCACACAAAACCCCAGCTCCTAATAGCATTTTTCGCAAATGTGGGGCGTACTTTCTTGTATTTAAGAACACACTAGTGTACCAAAATAAACACATGCCTGATATGCCTCCAAAAAAAATCACACTCACGCTACTCCACCACACCTGGTTTGGCCATAAATGCTGAAAAGTATACCCTTCAAGTGCGGCATTGAACAATCCAGTGGCAAAGATAAACAATACATACAGCAGGTATGATTGGTCTTTGGTGCTTAAAAATATAGGTAAATTATATAATGCCATCACCAACAATATCCCGAAATACATGCCGTACAAAAACTGCTCATTGCTTTGCTGCTTATAAAATGCTTTGGGTGTATATAATGTCAGGGGTACTTGTATACTACTTTCGCTTTGAACCTTTAAATAGTAAGTTTGCCGTTTGGTACCACTGAGCCGTAACGGGATCACAAAATAACGGCTATCAATAGGTCTTTGAGCAAAGATTTTTTTGTCACCTAAAGCTAACTTTTGCCACTTTTCATTTACTCTGTAATACAATGTAAGGTGATCTAACAAGGGGTGAGCAACCTTTAGTAACCATTTTTTTTGGGTAGGATGATGGTTTTGTAAATGAAAACGAAACCAAAATACTGACTTTGAAACACCAAAGCTATTATCTGGATACTTCACAGGCACAAAAGCCTGTTGCTTGACTTGTGTAAAATCAAGTGAACCTTGAGTGTCTTCAAAAAAATACAAAGTATTGCTATTAAACGATACTGAAGTTTGCTGATCCGTAATTTTTTGTGGTGCCTGTGCCTGCACGCCTTTCCAAAATAACAGCACACAAATCAGCAGGTTCAAGAAAACTATTTTCTGATTTGGCATAAATACGTAATGGTGTCATCATCTGCTATCTCTAATTAAAACATTTTTAGGCAATAAATAATCTATGAATGCGTAAAAATTCTGCAAAATATCCTTTTTCACAAAATTTCTCTTGATTCACACCTATTTATATGCTTTTAGGTTTAACATTTTGTCTAAACTCACAATCGTATATCCTACATCCTGCAAATACATTATAATATCAGGTAATGCCTGAGCAGTAGGCATAGTGCCTTGGCGGCTATGCATTAAAATAATTTCTCCTGCGCGTATGCCACTCTTTACTCCTTGAGCTATGGAGTCTTTTACTATTCCTGTCCAATCGAGGGTATCATACGACCAAATAATATTTTTATATTTATTTGCGTGTACCTCTTCTATCATTACCGAATCTATGTCGCCATACGGAGGACGAAACATTGCTGGACGCTTACCAATAGCTTGAGCTATGGCATTTTCTGCAGCCAATAAATCTTGTTTGATCCATTGCTTGCTTTTGTTTATATATGATTGATGTGTATGGCTATGATTCAAAATCAAGTGCCCTTGTTTGTATACCTGCCGGGCAATTTGTGGGTACTTTTGCACATAGTTACCTACAAAAAAGAAACTGCCTTTTACCTTATACTTTGCCAATACCTCTAACACCTGGAGCGTTACTTGTCCATCAGGACCATCATCAAACGTAAGTGCCACTTCTTTTCTAGCGGTATCTCCATTAAAAAAAACAAGCCCAGGGTATCTCATTGCCAACTTTCGTTGTTGTGTCCGGTAATCCTGTAACTTTTGCATAGCAACAGTACTTAGTTTATAGGAGTGCCCTTTGATAGGCATAAATACTTGCGCACATATGGCGGTATCTGTAGCTAAATGAGACTTTACCTTCGTAGGTTGTGCTAACTTTTTTTTCTTAGTATTCCCCACTTGCTGTAGCTCTGACCACCATAACTTATATATCACCATGGCATTGAATAGGTTTAAACCCACAATCATAGTAATCAACAATCTTCTTTTGGCAGTTTTCATCTCTATCAAGATAATAAAAATAAGAGAAACAACCACCTAAATCTATATTGCTTTAGGTATAAACTGGTACAGTTTGGTATATTTAAAGCATAAAAAAACCCTAACCTTATATAGGTTAGGGTAGATTATATTTTATATGCAAATGATACTTCTTACTTCGCAGCTTTTTTACGGCGCGTGGTTTTCTTTGGTTTTTCTTCTACTACTACTTCCTCTACATCTGCCAATATTCTACCACAGTGCTCACAAACAATAATTTTCTTACGCTCTCTGATTTCTGCTTGTCTTTGTGGGGGAACCACATTGAAACAACCACCACAAGCGTCTCTTTTTACTGATACTACAGCAAGTCCATTGATCGCGTTTTTTCTGATCTTATTATAAGAACGCATCAATCTATCTTCAATATTCTTAGATTGTTTTTCACGGTCTTTTAATAATTTAGTTTCTTCGTCCTGACTTTCATTTAACAAACTGTCAAGCTCTTCTTTCTTGCCAGCTAAGTCTTTCTGACGCTCATCCAATATTTGTTTGGTTTTGTCAATCTCCCCTTTTTTGCTTTCAATTTTGGCTTTAGCTTCCTTTATTTTCTTATCTGCCAGTTGTATTTCAAGTTCTTCAGACTCAACCTCTTTGCTCAAAGCATCGTATTCACGGTTATTGCGAACGTTCATTTGCTGATCTTTGTACTTCAAAATCAGTTTATCAGCGTCCTTTTTTCGTTGCTTTTTGGCAGATATTTCGTCTTCCCAACCTTTGGTCTCTCTATTGAACTTATCGATACGGGTCTCATACCCTGCAATCTCGTCTTCTAAATCTTGTACTTCCTCTGGTAAATCCCCTCGCATTTTCTTTAACTCGTCCATTTTAGAATCGATAGATTGCATTTTGAGAAGTGCCGTTAACTTTTGCGATACTGTCCTTTCCATGAAATTCGTGAATTGTTGATAGGGTTATATTGATGTATCAATAACAAAACCACAATATTCGTAAAATTTTAAGATAAAAACCTACTAATTCTGCTATATTTTAATAAAAATAGTGAATTGGGTTTGTATTATTTTCAGTAATATAAATATTAAGTGCTTCAAAAGCAGGTTTCAAATAATCCCTTAGCAACTCACTGGTGTACTTCTCACTTTCATAATGCCCTATATCAGCGATCAGAATTTTCCCTTCGGCATCAAAAAACTCATGGTATTTGTAGTCAGCCGTGATAAAAACATCAGCCCTTTGTGCCATGGCTGAGCGCAGCAAAAAGCTACCAGAACCTCCACATAAGGCTACTTTTTGAATCGGGGTATCAATTAAATGAGTATGGCGGATACACTTTAACTCCATACGCTCTTTCAAATACTGCAGAAATACTTCACCAGACAAGGCTTCGGGTAAGTAACCTACCACACCAGCACCTATCGCCAAATTGGTGTTTTCGAGTAATTGTAAGTAATAGGCTACTTCTTCATAAGGGTGGTGCTTTTGCAAAGTACGTACTATTTTTCCTTCCAAATAAGTCGGGAAAATCATCTCAAGACGTTCTTCTTTCGCTTCTTCCAACTGTTCTTTTACTCCTATAGTGGGATTAGCATTTTTATTACCTCTGAAAGTCCCCATACCAGTAACCCTGAAGCTACAGTGGTCATAATCACCTATTTGCCCTGCACCAGCCTTACTCAGTGCATCTATCAAAGTACTTACATTACTTGGTGGCACAAACACTGTGAGTTTCATCTGGTTTTGTTTTTTAGGAGCAAGAATCTGTACCTTTTCCAGGTTTAATTTTTCTGCTATCTTAAAGTTTACCCCTCCTTTTACATTATCCAGATTGGTATGAATGGCATAAATAGCAATGTCATGTTTGATGGCTTTGATCACAGTTCGCTCTACATAGTTGCGCCCATTAAACTTTTTCAACCCTTTAAAAACAATAGGGTGGTGTGCTACAATCATATTACACCCCCGTTCAATTGCCTCATCTACCACAGCTTCCACTGCGTCTAACGATACCAATACACCCGTTACTTTCATTGCTGGATCACCTACAATCAGTCCCGAATTGTCATAGCTCTCTTGGTATATTCTTGGAGCAAAGTCTTCTAAATGCTTGGTGATTTGTTGTACAGTAAACATTTTTATTTTTAGTTATTTGAGGTATGATAAAAATTCTAAGAGTATGTTTAAATTTTGTCTTCGGAGTTAAAAATGATGAGTTTTTTGTGCTGGCGAGATATATTTTTAAGTGAATAGCTTTAGCTATTGACGCAAAAATTAACGAAGTCAGCGCGTAAAAATCACTTTTTTAGCCCAGATTATGATTTTTAAACATACTCTAAACACATATAGTATAAGCAAAAAAGTAAATAATAAGTTGAACAAACTCAATATTAATGGTTATCTTAGGTAAAAGAGTTCGAAAACATTTATTTCTGTCATAATCTTACATCTTTTTCAGAAATAAATTTATTCTCACAACTTTTCAACTAAAATCATTGTACAATCTTTTGAAAACCATACCATTAACCTATTTACAAAACCCAAATTATAATTTAGTTTTTTAGGTTGTAATTTGTATTTTTGTGTACTTGTCTAACAATAAAGTCAGTTTACAAGTGTATAGTGAAAAAAATCCATTATGAAAAACGTTGTAATAGAAGAGACGGATACTACTCCAAGAGTAGAGTTTGATTTTGCAAAAGGGCTTTTTGAGTTCAAGGGTTTATCCATTCCAGAAGACACCCAGGGTTTTTATAACCCAATAGCACAAACACTTGAACAGTATGCACAAAACCCAACGGCAAAAAAGCACCATCTCACCTTTACTTTTTTATATATCAACACCAGTACCTCAGCTATGGTCTCCCGTATACTTAAGATATTTGAGTCTATTCAGGCTAAAGGTCACCAGGTAAATGTAGTATGGTCTTTTGAGTCAGACGATGAAGACATGAAAGACCTTGGCACCTACTTTAGTTCTTTTACCAACCTTCCTTTTAAGTTTATTCCTCACGAAGAAATTGTTTAAAAAATACTATTAACACCCTCATAAACACAGCATAAGGGGGTGTTTCGGCTACTACAATTATATTTCTCCAAAATTCTCCCTCGGATTTTTAACAATTCTATTAAAGGTTGTGTTTTGATTTAAAAATTCCGGTTCTTTGTAATTCAATTGAAATAACTTTTTATATGAACAAGGTTGAAGTAGTTCCTTATAAAGAAGATAAAAACAATAAGAAGGCTCAAGTAGCCAAAATGTTTGACAATATCTCTCCCAAATACGATTTTTTAAACCACTTCCTTAGCTTAGGTATAGATATATACTGGCGTAAGCGAGCCATCAAACTTTTAAAACCTCATAAACCCTCTCACATACTTGATGTTGCTACTGGCACAGGTGATTTTGCCATTGCTGCCCTCAAAGCAAAGCCTACCAAAGTAACAGGGGTAGACATATCGGCTGGTATGTTGGAAGTAGGCAAACAAAAAATTAAAAAGAAAGGTCTGGAGAATATGATCAGTCTTGAGTTGGGAGACTCTGAAAAACTGGCGTTTGAAGACAATTATTTTGATGCTGTAATCGTTTCTTTTGGAGTAAGAAACTTCGAAAATCTGGAAAAAGGTCTTCAGGACATCTATCGAGTAACCAAACCTGGTGGCAAAGTAGTTATTCTGGAATTTTCAAAACCTACCAGTTTTCCTTTTAAGCAGATTTATAATTTCTATTTCAAATACATTTTGCCATTAATTGGAAAGATTGTCTCAAAAGACCAGGCAGCTTATACTTACCTGCCCGAATCTGTACACGCTTTTCCTTATGGTAAAGAGTTCGTGAATATTCTTAATAATACTGGATTTAATCATACAAAATGCATACCTCTAACATTTGGCATAAGCTCAATATACACCGGAACCAAATAGTTTATTGTTGCTTTACGCTTGCTTTTTTATTATCTGGTCAACACTCATTTGCTCAAACAAAAAAAAATAGGGCAACCCGAAGTGTATATAGCAATAGCTACAAAAAAAACAGCCGTAATGCAGGCTCTCGTGCCATTACTGGCAGATCGCGTAATAAAAAACAAATGAAGTTCTTAAACTACGGTTTTTTTATTGGCGCAGGTAGCACCAAATACATTGGAGAACACTCTACTGCCCTTGGTACAACCGCCGATACATCCAGTAATACGTCATTATTAGTAACCCCAAAAAACTCTATTGGGTTATCGCTGGGTTTTGTAATGAACTTTAACCTTGACCGAACCTGGGCGATTCGCTTACTACCTACTTATAGTATTTACGAACGAAACATAGACTACTTATTTGCCGACTCAAGCAGTACCACTGCCGTGGTTGCTACCAATATGGTAGAAGTACCTCTCTTGCTTAAATATCGTTCTCAACTTAGAGGAACCAAAGGCATGTACCTGGTAGCTGGGGTAAAACCAGCTTTTTCAGTATCAGCCCAAAAAGCCGAAGACAAAGAAATATTACGTGTAGCTAATACCAACATTTCTATCGAATATGGGTTTGGGTTTGATGTGTATTTTTCATTCTTCCGTTTCTCTCCTGAAATAAGATTTTCACATGGGCTTGGTAATATCCTTATTCAAGACAACAACCGCCTAAGTACTCCTTTACAGAGGCTCAGTACTCATAATGTAACGCTATACCTACATTTTGAATAAAACTGATTTTATTTATAGAGAATATATGGCGCAAGAAACTCATAGTTGTTTGATTACTATGAGTTTCTTGCTTTTTTTTGCAACTTTGACCACCCTATCTACACCAATCAACCAAATGCATATTCAAAGTAATCAACTTTTTAAACCTATTTTTTATGACAAATAAAGTAGCTCTCGTTACTGGGGCGAGTTCAGGTATAGGAAAAGCTACAGCAGAGGTTTTTGCTGATTATAAATTTGACGTAATAATTTGTGGACGAAGACAAGATCGGCTTGAAGAACTGGCAGACGAACTACAAACCAAGGTAAATGTCTATATGCTCACATTTGATGTAAGCAATCAACAAGAAGTAAATAAGGCTATTGGCTCCTTGCCTAAAAGTTGGCAAAATATAGATATACTGGTAAACAATGCAGGTAATGCCCATGGCTTGGCTCCTATTCAAGACGGTGACGTGAACGACTGGGATGCGATGATTGATATCAACGTAAAAGGCTTACTTTATGTAACCAAGGCCATTATACCACAAATGGTAAACAGAAAAACAGGACAGGTGGTACATGTGGGCTCTCTGGCAGGCAAAGAAGCATACCCTAACGGAAATGTATACTGTGCTTCTAAACACGCAGTAGATGCCATTAATAAAGGAATGAGGATGGATTTGCATAAACACGGCATAAGAGTGTCTGCTATTAACCCTGGTTTGGTAGAAACTGAGTTTTCAAAGGTTCGTTTTAAAGGGGATGAAGAAAAAGCAAAAAAGACTTATCAGGGCTACCAACCGCTTACTGCTACAGATATTGCCGAAACTATTCTCTTTATGGTTACTCGCCCTGCACATGTCAATATTGCCGACTTATTAATCTTACCCACCGCCCAGGCTTCGGCAACAATTGTCAATAAAAAAAACTGAGGTGATTATTCAATCAAACGTTGTAAAATTTCACCATTGAGTTCGTGTTTACCTTCAAAAGTGACCACCTTTGGTGAAATTTGCTTTTCAAGCATACGTTGTCTCTCTGTTTCAAACTGTTTTGCGGTAATTAACTCATCCTGTAAGCCGTATACAAACGACAATGATTTGTTTGCCAGCACCGTTTGAGTTTTAGAAAAATCTACATCTGGTGGAAATCCTCCTGCCCACATCACCAAATGATCAAAACTTATTTTCTGCTCGTATACCCACCTTACTACAGTAGCTACACCTTGAGAAAAACCCAATACTAAGGATTTCGCTTTTTCTGGAAAAGCATCTTGTTGACAAACTTTATCATATAATGTATTCAAATAAGATAAATAGTCCTCAATTTCATGCAAACGGTCTTCTTTAGTCATCCAACTAGCTCCTACTCGCTGATGCCCCTTTAGGTAAAAGTGTGACAATGCCTCTGGTGCTATCACAAAATTTTTTTGAGGATCCAATGCTTCAAATTTTTTAAGAAAATAACGAGCCAACTGCCCATATCCGTGGCAAACCCACCATATATTTTCAGTTTGGCTAGTGAGTATACCATAAGTACTATATTGAGCGGTACGCTCTACCTTCATGTGATAGTTATTAATCATATTATGTCTAGTGATTATTTGTGCTCGAACAAAAAAAGCAGTTGCTATGCTCAAAACACAACAACCGCTTGTATATTTTTTAATAAAGTTTTGCCCTACCTCTTAAACCCTAATACGCCGGCAGCACAATAATTTCTGGTGTTTTGAAACTCAAAAGTAAAATAATAAATACCTGTTACCTTTGGTTTAAAACCCACTACCGCGTGGAATTTCTTTTTACTCTCATCATAACTTGATAGAAGCGTTTTACCACTAGAGGTAGTAATTGTTACAGAGATTCCTTTAGCATCAGCTCGTCGATTTGCCATTGTAAGCAAGTAAGTATTACCCCTGCTAAGTATATATGAATATTTAATTTTCTTTTTTACTCCTCCTTGTCCATCGAGGGGGTAGCTTTTTAAAAAAGTGTACCCTCTTTGTCGTTGCAAAGCTGTCACACATTTATCTTTAAATTGCTTCATATTGCACTTTTGTGCAAATACGGATTGGCTACCTAACCCTACAAAGAATACTATACCCCAAAGTACTTGTTTCATCATTCAGCCTCAGATTGCTATTAATTTAACTTACTATTTTTTTGCGTATCGCCTTCGATTTAGTATAAATCTTTTCTAAATCTTTCGCATCTATTTTAAACTCTGTTTTTTGTCTTTTTGAAGAGTACACCAATACGTTGAGTTTACCCATACGTTCAGCTTTATATACTGTTTTTACAGTAGTTCCTCCCTTCAATTTAAAGTTATTAAACAATTTACGTAAATCTTTTAATTCCCCAATCAATTTCTTTGTTTCATCCCCTTTACTATATTTTTTAAGTATTTCTAAGAGTTGATCTAAAATAATTTTTTGCTGGGCAATTTGTTCGTTTAACTCTTTGATTTCAAAAGCTTTAGCTGCATTTGGCTTTTTGCGTGCCACTGCACAAGTCAGGTATAACGTTTCTAGCCACCCTCCTGTAAGTATCAGAGCTGATAAATTGGCTTTTTTTTGCTCCCACAAATCATTATTCATTTTTTCAAATGTACCACTTGTTTCAGCCAACAATGCATTGAGGTTGTTCTCAAGTGCCAAAGTAGTAATGGCACCAAGGTCAATATGTTTGCCTAGTTTTAAGCCATCAGCCATTGTTTTTACAGCACTCAGGTAGCTAAAAGCATTCTGGTTGTTTTGATAAATATTAATGTATCCTAAGTCGGTGCTGTATATACCAAGGTTCAGTGCTTTTTTAAAATCGCCTTGATACTTGTTTTTATTAGCCGCAGCATTCAACAATTTTTCATTGTATTTTAACCCTGCTTTTTTTATAATACTTGAAACTTCCACAGGGGAAGGAAACGACTGTATCATTTTATTCAATACGTCTGTCTTCTCTGTTTTTTGTGACCACCCAAAAGGTGTTGTCAATAAACAAAGTACTACAATGTAAAGTATTTTCTTCATCTGTATAAGTTTTTCATGCATTCTCTATAAGAGAGCTCAAAAAGTGCAGTTAGCCCAGTATTTAGGCTACTTGCTTTAGTAGTGGTTATATTTTTTGTTTGCTTGGCAAGCCTTAAGGTTACTTTACAATTTTTGCCCGGATTTTACCAGTCATATCCAAAATCTTCTTCAAATCATTTGGGTTAATTTTAATGCTGCTAGTAGTACTTTCCTGAACAATCAATTCACCGTTTACTTCTTTTGTTGTAACTTCACCTTCTTTGTAATCTATTTTAAGGTTTTTATAAAGCTTCTGTAAACCTGTCAAGTCATAAGTCAAAGCTTTCATATCTGAGCTTTTATATTTTCTCAAAATTGGTAACAACTGACTCAAGACTAGCTGTTGCTCTGCTATTCTAACATCTAATACTTTACTTTGTTTCTTTTTTGCTATTTCACAAGTTAAATATAAAGACTCAATCCAGCCACCAGCTAACATAGCTACTGATAACTCATCTTGTCCATTTTTTTGAAAGTGCTTATTGATTTCCTCAAAAGTACGAGTGGTTTCATCCAATAGCGCATTTAAATCATTTTCCAAGGCTAGTTTTGTGATATTTGCATAATCGATATACTTGCCTATACCTAAAGACTCTGCAATTTTTCTCACACTGTTCAGGTACATAAATGCATCAGTATTTTCTTTGTATATGGCAGCATAACCTAAGTCAGTACTATATACCCCAAGGTTAAGTGCTCGTGCATATTTGCTGCTATACCCTTCTGCTTTATCCGAAGAATTCAGAATAGACTTATCATAGCTTGCTCCTACATCTTTTATCAACGCAGATAGCTCTACTGGAGAGGGCATGATATTACCCAGTATTTCGCCATTGTTTTTTTGAGCTTGCACATTCACTCCCAAAAGTATTAAGAAGGTTCCCAAAAAAAGCTTTTTTGTAAGGTGAGAAATAATAACTTTATTCATAACACTGACATTATTTTAGTTTATGTTTAAATCATCCCCATAAGATATGTCAAAATTAGCATACTTTATATAGCCAAAAAAACTAAGATGATTTAAGTTTAATTATTTATTGTAACAAAAAGCACTAATCAAATCTCTTACAAAAACGATATTTGATAATAACTATTGTAATTATATGGATTTTTGGATCAATTTACCAATTTTTCACCACATAACAGGCTCGCCCATTTATTTATGTTTTTGTAGTACAACGATTGATATTTATTGTCTGCCTATTCATTACCTAAGAGTTACAATAAGGGCAAAAAAAATACTCAGTCTCTTATAAACAAGACTGAGTATTTTCTATATGTATCAAAAAATATTTTAGTTAATAATCTTACCTCTAATCTCTTTTGATGTTTGTAATATTTTGTTTAGATCATCAGCAGTGAAATTGATCTTAGTAGAGGTATTATCATCTACAATTAAGATTTCATTGTTATCCTCATCTTTTTTGGTAGTAGTTGTAGGATCGTTGTACTGAAAATCTATTTTCACGTTTTCATATATTTTTTGTAGCTTATTTAAGTCTACAATTAAATTCTTTACGTTGGGCAGTTCCTCATAGAATGACAATAAAAGAAGTAACTGCTCTAAGATAATTTTTTGCTCCCCAATACGGTTATTTAATAACTCGTTAGGAGATTTCTTTGCAATTTCGCACGTAATATACAACGACTCTAACCAACCTCCAGTTAGAATAAGGATTGTCAAGTCGGCCCGACCTATATCTTGCAAATGGTCATTGATTTTTTCAAGGTTGGTATTGGTCTCCAAAAGTAGTGAATCTAAGTTATTACTTTTAGTAGCTAACCTTTTGATTGTTTTAAAATCAAAGAACTGACCAATATTTAACCCATCAGCCATTTCCTTTACTGAGTTCAAGTAATAAAGAGCATCTTGAGTTTGCTCATAGATATTGGCATACCCAAGGTCAGTACTATAAATTCCCAAGTTCAACGCCTTCTTATAGTTAGTGTTATAACTGGAAATGTTATCTGCCGAGTTCAACAGTTTTTTGTCATACTGTATCCCTAAGTCCTTGATAAGGAATGAGATTTCAAGAGGTGAAGGTATAGACTTTACAATATCACTCAATACTTCCCTCGATAATTTTGGATGCGCATTCTTTTTAGTTGCAGCTTCAGTTTTAGTAGTATCTTTTGCAGTCTCAGGATCTTTCTTTTTCTTTTTCTTCCCTCCATCACAAGCCACAAGAAATACAAATAAAATCAGAACTATGCTTATACCTTTTGTTTTCATATGAGGATACAGTAACGATTTCATTTTCAACAGGTTAAATTATTTTAAATACTTTATTTTCAGTTCGATACAATTTTACAAAAATCTCACCAAACAGGACTAATCTTTCTTTTGTATTTTACTTTTTCTAAATAAACTTTTTAAACTACCAAAGAATCCGAAATACAATCTAAGCTTCCCCAAAGAGTCTAAAAATTTCTTAAAGAAATTAAAGTAAAGAGTAATATACATCACAAATGTCAAAAGCCAGATTACAGAAATGTTAAAGTAGTACGTATCAAAATACTTGCCAGCAAAGTGTTTACGAGGAGCATAAAAATGCGCTCTGTAATCATACCAAGCAGTAGGTGTAGGGTCTTTGTAAACTGCATTTTTTTGTCGTAATAACCTACCTTTATATTCCAAAATATGCTCCAATGGTTTTGCTGGTATAGTAACAGCTCTATACAATTGATCATTGAAGTATTTTTTTCTATACTCAGTTATTTTATAATCTTCATAGTCTTTTTCCATTTCAATTTCTTTCGCCTCTTTCTCACGGCTTACCTTGATCATTTTCCTATTTGATACATCCATCAACGAATCAAGATATACTTTGATCTTATCTGCTACTTTACGGTTATACCCTTTAGGAGTCAAGTCTTTGTCTAAGTTTACCCCTTTCAGATATTTGGCTTTAAATTCTTTATCAGCTTCTATTTCTGCCTTTAACAGCTCTAGATCGTCTTGAATCTTCTGATTAATAGAGTCATTTTTTTTCTCTACCTCAGTGTTATCAGCAATTCTATAGACAATTTGCTCCATTGTGGGCCCCCACAAGCTACTTAGGTAAGAATATCTTTTTTCTGTTTTTTCATAATCATAGTAATCAACCTCAAAAGGATTGGATTTATATTGATTCACAGCAATGGCTTCATAAGCCCATCGCGAGATCATGATGTCTGCCACCAAAGGTACCACCCCTTTGTCTGCTATGTCGGCGTTCATCTTATCATAATGAAATATCAGGCCACTCAATATCAGCTGAGGTATGAGAAGTATGGGAATAGTAATGTAAATCGTAATGACTGAATTAAAGGTGGAAGAAATATTCAATCCTAATACATTGGCAAAACAAGACGCAGAAAACAGCACCACCCAATAATTGATAAGTTCGCCGTGTACCTCTAAAATTGTGTTTCCTATCAACACAAACAAAAAACTTTGAATGGCTGATAATAAAAATAGAATAATAATTTTTGAAGACAAATAGCTAAACCTGCTCAGGTTCAGAAAAGCCTCTCTCTTTTGAATTTTCCTATCTTTTATTATTTCTTCGGCACTCACAGTGAGCCCCATAAACAGTGATATGATAATACAAATAAGAACATATCCTGGAACATTGTCGTTATGCTGAAAGATATAGCTGCCATCAGGTCCGTTTTGAAAACGAATAACATAAGCTAATAAAAATGCCAAGACGGGTGCTTCAAGCAGGTTTATTAATAAGTATTGAGTATTACTAATCTTTGCCAGAAAATCACGGGTGGTGAAAATGACCGACTGCTTGAATATATTAGGCACATTCAACGACGCAGGAGGCTTTTCGTGTACAACCTCCGTTTCTGGTACAGGTTCAAATTTATCCCTATACCTTATGCTCCACTGTTTAGAATTAATTTTTCTCTTGCCAGTATATCGTCCAAATTCATCAACTACTTCATCTTCTATAATATTAAAGACTTCCTCAGGGTTAATATTGGCTGTTTCATTGTCTACCTGATTGGTTGCTCTTCGGAAATAAGATACAGCTTCAATCGGGTTACCATAATAAATAGGATAGCCCCCTTTATCCATGATAATCATCTTATCAAACATTTTGTAGATGTCTAAAGATGGTTGGTGAATGATCACAAAAATGAGCTTGCCCTTAAGAGTAAGTTCTTTTAATAAATCTATTACGTTTTCAGAGTCTTTAGATGACAGGCCAGAGGTGGGTTCATCAACAAACAACACTGAAGGTTCACGAATAAGTTCAAGTGCTATGTTCAGCCTTTTACGCTGTCCACCACTAATTTTTTTATTCAAAACGCTTCCTACTTTCAACGAGGCAATATGATCTAAACCCAGACTTTTCAGGGTATCCATTACCCTTTTATGAAGTTCCTCTTTGTTTAAGTCTTTAAAGCAAAGCTTTCCGTTAAAATATAAGTTTTGATATACAGTAAGCTCTTCAATCAAAAGGTCATCTTGTGCTATATAACCAATGACTCCTTCTATTTCACTTTTGTTCTCATGTAAGTCAATGCCATTGATGTATAAATGGCCTTTGGAGGGTTTTTCAATACCAGACAGTACATTTAAGAGGGTGGTTTTACCTGCTCCACTACCTCCCATAATTCCCATGAGCTTTCCTTGCGGCTCTGATATAGTAATGTCTTGTACACCTATGGTACCGTTGGGAAAACGAAACTCAAGATTTTTTGCTGTAAAAGAAAGTTTAGTATCCTGAAGTGTTTGCAGAAACTTGCCTTGTACATCGCTATAATAAAGCGTAGTGCCAAAGGGGGTTTTGATATTACTACCGGTAGAGTATAAATATACTTGATTGGTTTTCATTGTAAAACCGTTGAGTTTTACATCCTCTGCACCAGTATATTTCACAAAGTAAGTCGCATCTCCTTCTTCCAGGGAAATTCTCAAAATCATAATTTCTCCCTGCAGTTTTTCTGACAAGATGTGTTTTGCCTCAGGGTTGGTCAGTTTATCGCTACTGCTTACTACAAGAATATTCGGGGAGTTAAGCTCTGGAATGGACGCGGTGGCTTTGATTACAAAACTTTCGATGAGTTTGTAATCACTTTTTAGATTAAAAGCATCTGATACAGTACTAATAATCTCTTTTCGTTGGTCTGTAAAGTTACCATCAGAAGCAACCAACTCGAGTAACTTTACAAGAATAATTATTTTTTGAGGTTGAGCTAATTCTTTATTAATATCCCGGCAATATTTTAATATTCTTACCATTTCCCTCATTTTGATTTTATCAAAACCAGGGTTTGGATAATTAGAAACGTCATCATACAATTTAGTGTATGCCTCAACAGAGTCTTGATCTAGTTCTTGTCTAAAATAGCTAACAACAAAATCGCGCTCTCCTTTTCTAGCTCCACCATCTTGTTTTGTGATGATACCAAAAAGGCGTGTAAGGGCTTCTAATATTTTTTCACTCATATCAAATTACTACCCAGTATGGATGATTTTTAGAATTAGTCCGGTGAAAATTATTCTTTGTTAGGTTACAGATGTTTCTGCTACTAACACATACGGGCACAGAGTGCCCATAGAAAGGTTAGGGAAAATAAGGTTATTTTCCCTAAGTGATATTTCAATTAATAAGTTTTAAAATCAAAAGGCACTTCTACCAACTCAGAAAACTCTGTTCCAGCTTCTTCCATATCTTCGTCATCTTCATGAAAATACCAGTTAATAGTGGTACTTTCAATTGTTTCCAGTTTAGATAAAATATCCAAGATCAACTTTGATGAAGCAGTATTGAAGTATTCTAGCTTGAAAATAAAAACCGTTTCTGGGTTAGGGTCTGCTCCATATTGATCAAGCCAATCTAATATCGGTTGATAGAATTCGGCTGAGTCTTCTGGTAAAGATCGTCCAGAGATCTCAAAAATGCCATTGTTCTTATCTAAGATTATTTTTGGAGTATCCTCAGTACCATCTTGGTTTATAACTTCCATATTCGTATGAATTACTATTATTTTGATTAATTTTTATCTATAAACTAAGTGCTTTTATACTCATAAAGAGAAAATGAGGGTACTATTCAAAGCACTGTAAATTATTGGCAATAATAATGAAAATCAGTAGCTAATCTACTTTTTTTCTTCTTTATTTCTGCTAATGATTGTCTTCAGTGAGAAGAATGAAAAGTGGTCGTCAATGGGTTCAAAATCGAAGTGTAATTTTTGCCCAGACTTTCTGGCCATGTCTACAAAACCCAAGCCAGCGCCACCTTTTTGGGTAAGCCCTTTTCCTCCTTCGCCTTGTTCTCGTCCTTTTTTGATAATCTCCTTATATAAAGTCTTTAGCCCATCTTTGTCTAAGCTATTAATGTGTTCCAGTTTGGTTTGCAGTATTTCTACTTTGGCATTTACCACTGGATTTCCAGACGTAACGATGTACTTATCTTCTTCTTGACCAATCATAAAGACTGCACTACCGTTTGGTGATTCTATCTCTTCTTCCTCCTCTGAATCTTCTGCGTGTTTTACAATATTCTGAAGACACTCTACCATTACGTTGAAGACTTTTCTTTTGATATTAGAAGTTTCACCGATGGCATCCATATTTCTTTCGGCCATAGCCAGCACAGATTTGGTAATTTCTTGAGTAAATTCCCCTTCATAAACCAATATTAGGCTCCGCTCCACCATCGTCTTATGTAACTCATAGATATACTTCATAAGTCTTTATGTTAATAATTTTTTTTAAGACTATCTTATAATATCAAGTTAGTTTGAAACCCACCCTTCAACTTTGCAGTATGTGAGGTTGATAATATACTTTTAAATGTAACAATTCTTCTCGAAATCTTCTAAAAATCACGCCTAGAATTTGATGCCTATCATCAACACATCATCTGTTTGTTTATTATTTGCTTTCCATTTGTCAAATTCTTCATCCATCACTCTTTCCACTTGACTTAATCCCAAATTAGCATTATTTTTTATAATTTCCCTAATTCTTCTAGGAGAGAATTTTTTATTTTTGGGCCCGCCAAACTGATCAGGGAAACCGTCTGAAAACAAAAAGAAATAGTCGCCTTCTTCATAGTTTATGGTTGTATTTGTAAACCTAACTCTATTCTTGTACTGGGCACCTCCAATAGGGAATTTATTACCTTTTATTTCGTACAATTCATTTTTAGATGTAAAGTACAATGGTCGATGAGCTCCTGCGTATTCAAGTTGATTTTTCTCCTTATTAATTTTACAAAGGGCTATATCCATTCCATCTTGTGTAGAATTGTTACTCTCGTTTTGTTTAAGCGTTCTAGTTACTCCTTCGTCTAATAGGTCAAGAATTTCGGCTGGACTTCCTCCACCTTCTTCTTTTACTATATTGTTGAGCAAGAAATAACCAATCAAAGAGATCAATGCTCCTGGAACTCCGTGCCCTGTACAATCTACTGCGGCTAAATAAATATCGCCATTTTTCTCTAAAAACCAAGGGAAATCACCAGAAACCACATCGCGTGGGCGATACATAATAAATGATTCTTCTAAATATTGTTGTATATACCTTGTATCTGGCAGAATGGCTTCCTGAATACGCTTGGCATAATTAATACTTTCTGTAATTTTCTTGTTTTTGTTTTGAATGTCTAACTCGATAATCTTACGCTCAGTAATATCATGCGATACCAGTAGTACAGACTCGATGTTGTGTTGATCATTGTATTCAGGAATGGCATTAATCAGCATGTTTCGTTTACCCATAATAGACGGGAACTCTACATCCATATTTATTTTCTTATTTTTGTTGCGTACTTCGTCTAATATATTACGCCAAGAACTAATGATCTCTTCATTCAAATCAATGTCAGAGAGGTGTTTTTGCAAATATTCATCCTTGCTTTTCCCTGTATACGTTTCAATGATAGGGTTGATATAAAATACCCTTCCCTCTTTATTAATACGCGTAATTAAGTCAGGCGAATTTTCGGATAATGCTTGCATTTGTCCCCTCATTCGCTGCTCTGATTCAGCCCTTCTTCTTTCTGTAATATCCCGTGCATTTACTACAATTCCATTAATTGCCGGGTCAGAAAGTAAGTTGGTACCGGTTGCTTCCAACCAAATCCATATTTTATCACCATTTTCATCCAGCTGCTTGGTAGCATAACTAAACTGAATGGTTTCTTGTTCATAAGGATTTGCAATTAGTTTTTCAAACATTTGTTCTACTGCAAGAACTCCCTTACGGTGTACATATTTAATGTCTTTTACACCAATCATCTCGTTCTGCGAATAGCCCAAGATCTTCTCTACCGAAGGACTGATATACTTTACAGTTTTATCTTCATCGTAAATGGTAATTACCTCTGACGCATTTTCAAGTAACAGACGTGTTCTATTACTGGCTTGTTGTACTTCGTCTACTTTTATCTCAAGCTCAGCTTTACTTTTTCTTAGAGCTTCGGCAGTAGCTTCTGTTATTTCTGCACTTTGCTGCAAAGCCTTGGTTTTATCCAACAGCTCCCCACGCATTTTCATTTCATCTTTCAGGTGACGTTCTGTTGTTTCACGTACTTTGATATTAAATACCGCCCGTGCAATTAAGTCACTTACTTCTTTTACAAAGTTAACTTCACGTTGATTAAATTTTTCAAAGCCCGCAAACTCGAGTACTCCATATACTTTCTCTCCATTTCCATCATCAGTAATCAAAGGGGTAAGTAATATAGATTTAGGTTTACGGTCGCCTAACAATCCAGAAGTGATCGTTACATAGTCGTCTGGAACTTCGGTTCTTAAAATAGTAGCTTGCTCTATAGCAGCTTGCCCTACCAGACCTTCGGCAAACTTGAACTTAGCATTTAAATATTTCTTTTTATTATAGGCATAACTTGCATTCATTTCAAGGAACACATCTTCTGGATCTTCATCGTTTACAGTATAAAAAGCTCCTTGAACTGCACTTATTTTTTTGGCTATATAAGCAATCACTTGCTCTCCAAGTTCTGTAATACCACTTACACCTCCCAGAATATCACCGATTTCAGCCAGACCAGTTACAATCCAGTTACGCTCGTCGTCACGGTGTGCCGACTGTTGAATACTATCACGCATGGTAAGCAAAGCTATACCTAGAGTATCTTTGTCGCTTACGGGTTTAAAGTTAGCTTGATAATCTCCTTCTCCAATCTGCCTGGCAAAGTCAGCTGTTTTCTTCAATGTACCAACCAACTCATTTAACTGTACAGTCATTTCTCCTATTTCATCAGTAGTTGACTGCCTTAACTTGTCAGGAAGAATACCTTTTGCCAACAGGTTGATTGTATCTTTCAAAACCAATAGTGGACGGATAAGAAAACGCGAGAAAGCAAAACCTATCACAATTGACAGTAGTGTAATAACTGCTCCCACAATCAAGAAAGTCTCAAACAACTTGTCAGTAGGTTCATTTACCTCCTTTTGGTCAACTTTTACAGTAACCCCCCAATCAATGGATTTAATATTACGCCAGGTGGCTAACACCTCTTCTCCACTATAGTCTAATGTGACTTCTGATTTTTTTGTATTTTTATCACGGATTGAGCGCTGAGCAGGAATACCAGTACGGCTTCCTATCCTAATTTTTTCTAAACCAGATTTATGACGTGAAGGGCTCAGGAAGGTTGCATAGTTTCTGTCTTTTTGCACCAACATAGTCTCCCCTGTTGAACCCAACCCTGTCGAGTCTTTTACAAGATTGTAGATATAGTTCAGATTAATTTCATAAATAATCTTGCCTATATTGGCATTGCGAGCATCTGCTCCATCTACTTGGGCAAGCGCATATAGCGTTCTATTTTTTTGACTTACTCCACTAAACAAAACGCCACCTTGACTGGTGCCCCGCATTACGTCGGTACCAAAACCACGTAGTATGGAGTCAATGTTTTGCCCTCTGTCTTCGGCTTGATACAACAAGCTCCCTGTGTTATCTGTCAGATAAACGTTTTTTACATCTTTATAACCGATGATATTGTTTACAATGATGTTGAGTTGAGTATTGAGTGCTTCTTTTTTCTCGGTAGTAATGGAGGAGTCTTTTTGAGAAAGGTTGGCTTCGGCAAGTATTTTTTGTTGTACAACCTGAAGTTCTTTTCCAAACTGTATTTCGTTTTTGATATTATCGAAAAAGGTCTCGATCTTTTGAGCTTTAAGGTTGGCTACTACATTGATTGCCTCAGCATAACGACTGTTGATGGAGCCCTTACTCAGGTTATAAGCAATAATACTCACCACAATCACAGAGGCAAGTACCACTCCAATAACCAACGCAGTAATTTTAGTACCTATTTTTAGTTTTTTAAACATAACTTAAAACTCAATGTTAGTCTTTAGGCTTGTTTATATTGATTAAGCAGTTATTTTATTCGTTTCTATTTCGTTTGCCAAAAGTAGTGCCACTTCTTTTAAAAAGAGTTCATCTTTTTGATTAAAACTTTGGAAAGAAGCAATTTCAATTACCCCAAGTACTTTTTCTTGTTCGTTTTTGATAGGCACTAAAATCAGGTTGGTAGGAGATGATTTTCCTAACCCCGAAATTACTGATATATACCCTTCTGGAATAGAAGAAATATTCACCAGTCTACCATCTTTAGCTACTTGACCAGCAAGTCCTTCACCAAATTCATAAGTAAGGACTTTACTTTCGGGCAAATAGTAAGCATAACCCGCAAAAAGCTCTATTATTTTTAAGTCACTCTCTTTTTGCTTGGTCAAAAATATAGCTCCCTGAACAGCTTCCAAGTCGTTAGCAACTGTCCAAAGAACTTTTTCCATTTTTTTATGTTGTAAATCAAAGTGTTGTTCCAGAATAGCCCCTACCTCTTGAATACTTTTTACAGATGTATGGCTTTTGGTGATGTTGTCCACACCACCCTGATCGGATGAGTATTGGTTTCCTTGATTATTGGAAAAGCTTACAATTTGTGTAGAATCTCTTCCTCCTAACAAAAAGAAGAGAAATGCCAGAAAGCCTAGTGTAATTTCTACGCATATCATAATCATGAGTTTCCCCATGGCTTTACCAAGCGTCTTCTTTTGTTCGTCGTCAACAAGTTGTAAGTCGCTTTTCAGGTCGCTCATCCAACTGAAGTAATAATTCACTAAAAGAATTATCCCTACGATAAAGGAGACAACCATAACCCCACCTATTATTCTGAAAACCGATTTCATGCAATCATTAGTAATTAAGCAATTTTACAAGTTTTGTGTAACTCAAGTAAAAAGTCAATAATCCGATTCACACTCAACACATGATCTATTTCTGTAATTTTTATAGCAGAGCTTGGCATTGTGTCAATCAAACATTCTTTGGGGTCTTGTACCAAAGTTAACCCTCCCCTATCGTGAATTTTTTTCATGCCAAGTGCGCCATCTTTATTTGCACCAGACAACAATATACCAACCAGTTTATCACGGTAAGCATAAGCAGCTGTCTGCAGCATCATATCAATTGAAGGTCGCGAATTATTGATGAGTTCTTCGGTTGATAAAGCAAAAGTGTTGCCTAATTCTACACAAAGATGATAATTTGCTGGTGCCAGATAAATTTTCCCTCTTTTAATAGTTTCCTTGTCATAAGGTTCTTCTATTTTGATATTACTTTTAATATTCAGTGCTTCTACAAACCCATTGCGCACATGACGCAATCGGTGTAAACACATCATGATAGGAATATCAAAATCTTTAGGCAAACTACTCAAGATTTTACTTATTACCTGAAAGCTTCCAGCCGACCCACCTATGACAATTGCCTTATATGTTTTTGTTATATTGAAATGAGTCATAAGATACGTAAAGTGTAGTCTTCTGTTAAAAGCAATTTAATCTTTTACTTTTTTATAAATTTTTTCCTCGTTACTTACTACTATAAATTTGTTGGCTATTTCACACCAAATCAAGGATTCTTTTGAACCAACTACTAAGTAACTGTACTTGTATAAGCTTTCGTGAAACATTTTCAGTACCTGATTTTGCAATGTCTGATTGAAATAAATCATCACATTACGGCACAGAATGAGGTCAAATTTAGAAAATGAGGCACCCTCAACAAGATTATGAGCCTTAAACTGCACCCCCTCAACCAAGGATTTGTCCATTACAGCTTTATTATTCTCTTCTTTGTAGTACTTGTCTAAACTAAAATTGCCTTGAAAGCGAATGTAGTTTTTTTGATTAAGCTCCATGTTTTTCAAGGAGTAGGCTCCCTGGCCGGCTTTCTCTAAGATAGCAGTGTCTATGTCAGTAGCGACAATCCGGGCACGGTCTAACAAATCCATTTCCTTAAGCAAAATAGCCATCGAAAAGACCTCTTCTCCTGAAGAACAACCCGCATGCCAAATGCTAATGTTTTTGTTGTTCAACAAAATGTTAGGAATCACATTGTCGCGTAGTTCTCTCCAAAACGAAGGGTCACGAAACATTTCTGTAACATTGACAGTGATTTCAGATAAAAAATCATGAAAGAATTTCTCATCGCCCGTTGATAGTCTTTCACAGAGCGCCTCTATTGACGAAAACTTGTACAGTTCTATGATCCGCTGAATGCGCCTTCGGAAAGAAGACATTGCATAATTAGAAAAGTCGTAGTCATAGTTCTTTTTTACTATGTCGACCAATGTGCGTAACTGTGTTATTTCAATCTCTTGCATAATAATTCGCGCATATTGTTACACAAGTGTAAGTAGTGAACATTTATGATTTTTTTATTGATGAAACTCTTCTTGCTTGTATGATTTGAGTATGTAAGTGACTTAACTAGCACACTAAATCCCTGACCTGGTATTTCGGTGATTTTTGCTTTTTGACTTTACCTCAAGAAACAAACTTCATGCTAAATATGGTAGTATAATTTAGTAGCCAAAAACAGAGTTTTGTAACTCACTTTGTTTGCTATTCACAAGACAATACAGGTACAAACTTTTTGTAATATTAAGAAATAATTTGAAATTATTTTTAATCTGATGTTATATGTTTTGTGATCTTAAAGAAAGAAGCTTGAAGTTAAAATTTCACAATTACTCTACACTTATATAATTTCTAAAACAAATAATTGATGTTATAAATTGAGTCACCCCTGATACATTGTATAAGTGAGTGTTGATTGTCAAAAGTATGTAATAAAGAAAAAACATTTGGTATTTTCTATGTAAAAGTTTGATTAGTATAACAAAACAGACAAGTTCATTTTTTGTTAGTTAGTATTTTATTTATGGTTACTACCATGAATCAATTAAATGTTTAACTTTGTGCTTGTTTTAAACTAATAATTAGTTGAAAATACGTTTGTTAAGTTTTTCTCGCCTTTCCTTATTCATTAATGCATAATAGTTGATTTTTTGGAGAAAACATAATAATATTTTAAACTTTATAAATTACTCTTATCTATGAAGGTGGTTATACCTGTTGCTGGCATAGGAGCTAAACTTCGCCCACATACACACACACAACCTAAAACACTGGTACCTATTGCAGGCAAGCCCATGCTTGCACACATAGTTGATCAACTTATAGAAGGTGGTATAAAGGAGTTTATTTTTGTTTTAGGATATTTAGGCGACAAAATCGAGTCTTTTTTATTGCACGAATATGGTGATCGTATTACTATGGACTTTGTGGTACAGGAACCCAGAGAAGGCTCTGCCCATGCGATATGGATTAGCCGTGAACATATCAAAGATGAAAAAGAAGTGTTGATTGTATTGGGTGATACTATAGCCAATGTAAACCTGGAAGCGATTTTCAAGTCCCCCCACTCTATTGTTGGAGTAAAAAAAGTCAGTAATCCACTAAATTTTGGTATTGTAGAAACCAACAAAGAAGGAAGAATTAAACGACTGGTTGAAAAGCCACGCATTCCTAAATCAAACCTTGCACTAGTGGGTATTTACAAGATTACCAATACCATGACTTTATTAAATGCTATACAGCATTTGATAGAAAATGACATCCGCACTAACAATGAGATTCACCTGACAGATGCTCTAATGCAAATGATTAATCAAGATGAACGTATAGATACTATTCAGGTAGACAATTGGTTTGACTGTGGTAAAAAAGAAACGCTGCTTGAGGCAAATGCTATATTGCTGAACTTAAGTGAGTATAGAAATAAAAAATATCCAGAATACCCCAAGACTATTATTATCCCTCCAGTAAGCATAGGCGAAAACTGCCAGATACATCACTCTATTATAGGCCCTAACGTGGCCATTGGTGACAATACCATTATGGAGCATACTATAGTAAAAAACACTATTATTGGCTCATTTAGCCAGTTGAAAGATGTAATTTTAGAAAGCTCTATCATTGGCAATGATACATCACTTACAGGTTTAAACCAAAGCCTAAACATTGGTGATAACGCTGAAATAAACTTAGGTACCCCTCATTAGTCAGTCTATTGAGTTACTTCTTAACCACTACCAAATATAAGTGATCATTGGCAGCCTCGTGGTTAAAGTAATAATCTAAAATTTGAGGTTGATAGTTGATCAAGAAATAAAATAAAAAATCTCTCACCTCCTGCTTGGTTACAACTTCTAAATTGTATGTTGCCATATCGACCCACCTATATGATATCCCTATTTTAGAAAGCATTTGATTAGAACGATGCAAAAATTTACTCGTCCAGGTTGTCTTATTATTTTTAATTAGATTAAAAGTTTGGCTCACAACTAAAGCCTCTCCTGCTGCCAATTTATTAAACTGGCAACAAAAGCTCACAAAAACCTGCTCTTTAGGGTACATAAACTCAAAAGTAAGTTGATCGGTAAAACCTACTTTTTTCGCTAAATGCAGCGCCACACGATTTTTAGTATAGTACAAGCTTGTCATTGCATACGTACCTGACTCAGTATGCTTTTTTGCTTTATAGTACTTATACATTTGATCATACCAACCATTGGGCAATGCTTGCTTAGACTTCGGGTGCCATTGATGGTAAATAAGCAGGTTTTGAATACTGCCTTTTGAGGGTATGCCTGCTTGTTCTAGTCGGCGAGCAAAATCTATGTCTTCGAGCCCCCACAGCTTGTAAAAATCGTCGTACCCTCCTATTTTTTCAAAAGCTTCTTTTTGAAATCCCAACACTCCATAGTTGGTTACATCAGAGGTTTTTTTGAGGGTTTTCCACAGGCAAACGGAATCATCAAACAGTAAATGGTGTTGTTTAAAATTTTTTGGTAAGTAATAATAGCTGTATCTTATATAGTGAGTAGCTGAAAGGGCAGAATAAGTAACCTCAATAAAGTCAGGTGAAAAAATAAGGTCGATATCTATAGTGACAATATAAGCACCCTTTGTATACTTCATACCTGTATTAAGTGCCCGCGATCGATTCCAAAACATACCTCTTGTATCTGTATAAAAATACTGCGCAAAAGAGAGTGAATTTACCAAATGCTGTACTTGTGTGCTATACTTGTCACTACTACCATAATCTAAAAAAATTAACTCAAAGTTTTGGTTAGTTTGCCAAGCCAACGACTCTAAACAGTTTTTTACTCGCGTAATATCACGATTTCGATAAACCACAATTAATGATAATAAAGGAGTAGATCTTGCCTCTTCCAATTGACCTGTTATTTAACAATGTATTTGTAACATGCATACTCATAAGTTGGCATATCTATTTGGTGCCCAAGACTATTTATATGGTCTATATAGTACTGTGTTGGGGAGTTATGCTTCATCAAAAAGTCAAGGGTAGTTTGTGGTGGTATCACCTCGTCTTGCCCACCCAGTATGATAGAATAAAATGGTTGAAAAGATGTAACAGTAGTTAGAGTAACTATTTGTTGAATTATTGATTGAAAAGCCAGGGCAGGGTTAAACAATAAAGCTTTACATTGTAAATGAGGCGCCAACCAATATCCCATAAAGCCTCCTGCCGAACTACCTACAATATAGTTTATCTCACGTTTTTTAGCCCCTTCGAGTAAATAGGCAAAGGTATCTGGGTTTTCGCGATAATTTAACTGGGGAGCCCACACATTATCGGCAATGTCTTGCAACACAGCCACTTTGTCGGGGCGTGGACTACTGTCTAAACCATGAATATATAATAAGTTCATCGGGTAGTTATTGTTAAAGTGTTCCGTCCCACTTCCACCAATAATATAGGGGAAGTAGAATTAAAATAATGACAGTGAATATACTCACCCAACGCATCTTACGTGCTAAGCTTGCATGCTGTTGATGTAGTCTTGCCTTAAATATTTGCAACAGAAATGCCCCAAGTAATGCCCCGGCAAGCAGGTAATATCCACCAAAAAAGACATATCCGATCAGATAGTGCTTTATCCAAAATATATCATACAAACAATTATGTGAAGGTAAACCATAAATGTACTTTACAAAAAACTGCTTGAGGCTATAGATGCCCGAAGTAATAAAGGCAAAGCCCAATATAAGGTTTAGCCAAGCCAAGCGCTTACTGGTCAGCAAAATAGCTATCAACCCTCCACCACTCAACCCAAATACCCACAACCAAGATGATGTAAAGTCGCTGCCAAATAAAGTAAAATAACCTGTTTTGCCACTTTGAGCAACAAAAGTAACACTACAACAAGTAGCAATTACATCGGGTTTTATATGATAGAAAAATAGCACAGTATACACCAGCTCTACTCCTAGCAGCAAAAATACAGGATAAATCAACCAGTACTTTATTGGGGTAAGAGGGTAAGCAGGCTCGCTGTTGTCTAAATAATTTAATAACAAATAAGCAATGTACAATAGCATTGCTCCCATTTTGATGTATAGTAGAGGTTTGCCATAACTATTCACTCCTAAAACTCCATCGGCACACATGGCACCTTTGATTACGCCTGTCAGGTGATGGTTGGCGACATTAAGAAACATCAACAGGGCTGCTACCTGAAATATAAGTACAAATTGTACAATAGAGCCTACCAAGTAGCTTCTACGTTCCAGCATGAGTTGTTCCTCACCGAAACCGTTTACAGACCATCGTTTAATGATATGGCTACTGAGTAAAGCAGCGCCTGCTAATAATACAAAAGAGCTTAACTGTGACAATAATAAAGCAATTACCCAATAATCTGTGAGCATATTTTATCCCCGTTTCTTTTATCTGTAAATCAGGTGTAGTGTTATGAAGTCATGGCAAATTTACATTTATTTTTATATACAAAAAGCCAGACTTTGTAAAGCCTGGCTTTTAGATGAATTATAAACAAAATATTTTTATCGGTTTACCACTAGTTTTTTAGAGGCTATCAACGAACCTTGAGTGACCCGGATGATATAGATTCCCGCTTTCAAGTTTTTAACAGGAAGTACTACACGATTTAAACCAGCATTGGTTTGCACTGTAAACTTGTTGGTTTGTACTCCCATAATGCTTGATATTGATACAGTGGCCTCACCCAATTTTGGAGACTCAAACTGCAGTACAGCATTATCTGAACTGGTAGTAGCAGGGTTAGGAATCAGCTTGAGCTTCATGTCATTCAAGGCATCTATGCTCACTTTTACAATTGGGCTATAGCCAAAAGTATTATTGACAGTAAACGCTTTTAATCGATAAAATACTACTTGTTGTCCTAAAGGTAAGTCAGTATCTACATAATTGTAAGGAGTAGGTGTATCAGAGTAACCTTTGGCATTGATATTTGCCAAAGTTTTAAACTCGCCTCCGGCAACCGCCCTCTCTACTTCAAAACGTGAAGCTCCTTGCTCGGTTAATGTAATCCAATCTAAAAACACCTTATTACCTCTCAATATCCCATTTAACTCTATCAAGCGAATGTTCAAAGGAATACCCAATACAGTAGGGTTACCTGTTAACTCACAGTTAGTACTTTGCAATACACTTCTTACCTGTGGATCGGTAGAATTGGTACATTCACGAAACGAGATAAAATCGATTCCAAAGTCATTACCATTGGCAGTAGCCGAAATGTTTTCTATACATAAGTTAATCTGGTTCACATCATAACCTTCGTTACCAGCATCAGGGGCTTTGTAAATACAACGCATAGGCACCCACTGATCGGGGCTTTCGGGCAAAAACACATCTGAGTTTAAGATTTTAAGGTCTATGTTGTTGGTGCCACAAGCACGGGCAGCTCCATAAGGAACACTTGGTGCCAGTTCAGGATAACTAATCCCACCTGATCTGCCATTTATGCCAGGATGAATAGGACGGTGCACTACATTGGCAGCGGTTTCGGCGGCAGTAATGGTTCCTATGCTTCCGGGGTGGGCTGTTTCATACAATGTAGCGTCAGCAGGAGTTAAGGTTACTCCTTTGCTCCCCGCAGAACCATCATACAGAGGGTTCGTGGCGGTTCCTTCACATACTGTAATTCGTAATTGGGGATCATCTAAAGAACTACGGTTGGTAGGAATCAAACTATTGAACCAAGCACTGAACACATAAAAATTACCCGGAGTAAGGGTATAAATGGTTTGACACCAAAATTTCCCCCTTTGACGACGACCATTTACAATCAACAAGTTGGCATCATTACCGTGGCTTGATTCTATAGTAGTAGGGCTCACATAAGGGCAAGCATCAGAACCTACTCCACCTCCCGAACTACAATAAGAACCGTTGGGTCCCCAACCAGTATAAGGGTAGCCATAGGCATAAAAAGCAGAGTGCACATTATTGGCGGTATTTGCCACACTATAATACCCTTCTGGGTTTAGCTCATTTCGAGTGGATACACCATTTACATCAGGACGGTAGCCATATTCACTGGCAAAAACCTGCACTCGTTGCTTAGCATTGAGTAAAGTTGTATTAGTATTGTCTCCCGAATAGGTTTTATCAAAAGCAGTAAAATGTCCATCTCTTACCCGTTCGCCCCCTAAGGTACACTGCAAATAAGGGAAGATACTAATTTTCCCTTGCACTGCATCACTAGAATTGGTGCTAATTACCCGGATATAATAAGTGGTGGGAATAATGTTACCTGCCCCATCATTTCTGGTTTGGAAAGTAATCGTTTCTTTTCCTTCGCCTACTGAGTTGGCACAAGCCACCAAGTTGAGCGTACTACAATCAGCTCCAGTTTGTTCATAAATAACCACCCCTACGTTTACTACATCAGGGTCTAACGATTTAATGGCATCACCATCGTCGTTGTCATATACTACAGTAATGGTAGAATCAATATCAGCGGCGGTGGTAAATCTAGCCCACACATCTTTTTCGGCGGCTCCTGAAAGTATACAGTTTGAAATCACAGCAGAGTTAGAACCATCCAGAGAATAAGACGACTCTATGTTGAACTGTTCATCGCTGGTGCCAATGGCAAGGGTAGGTGCAGCACTACAGTTATCTGAGGCAAGGCTGGTGCCTTCAAATACACATAACCTGCCATAAGTACCCGTATTGTTTGCCGAAATATTCATCATTCTGATATAGTACTGTACCCCAGCCGTAGCAGGGAAAGTAAGCTTTTCTACCCCTTCGGCTCCTGCCCCAATGTCGTTGGCACAAGCCACAAAAGTAAGAGGACCACCACAAGTACCACTATACACTGCAATTGCCACATCATTGGCAGCTGATAAATCTTGATTTTCGTTGCCATACTCAATAGTATGGGTGGCTGTGTTGATCGCCGAGAAAGTAGACCAGGCATCGGCAGTCACCGCACCAATAGGTATGGTGGGAGTACAAGCTCCCAAAGGCTCTCCTGAATTGGTGAAGTTGGTCAAGTCGCTGGCACAAGCCGCGCTACTTTTCAGTATGTTCATTCTTAAGCCACAATCACCCACCTCAATGGTGTTTGCCGAAGCACAAGTATTGGTAGCTATTTTAGAAGTAACCGCTACAGGTGGCACTGTGCTGCTGTTATACACACAAATGTAACCAGTCATTACTCCTCCGTTGGCACTGCTCGTGTTTATTACCCGAATGTAATAAGTAGCTCCATTGGTAGTGTTGGATATGGTTACCTGTTCAGTCTGAGCGCCACTATAATTACAATTTTGCCCTGAACAAGCCTCTAAAGTTCTTGCACCACAACCAGTACCCCTTGATATTTCAATGAATGCATTGCTGTTGGGGTCAGTACTTTCATAACTAATGGTTACATTTCCTCCGTTTCCAGTAAAACGTGCCCAAGCATCTTTTTCTACAGCAAATGGTCCTCCACTACAGCCTCCATCAGCGTTGGGGCTTGACGCAGTATAAGAAGCAGGCAAATCAAACAAAACATTACAAGAGCCTACGGGTATTTCTTGGATGTCAGCATCATTACAATCATCTCGGTTTACTACATTGGTTACACAAACCCTTCCTGTCATATCGCCCGATGCCGTTACATTAATCACCCTTATAAAATAAGAGTCCCCAGGTACAGTGGTTATTTCCAGGTCTTCGGTACCGCCTGTTCCTGTACCCGTCACTAAGTTTGAGCAACTTAACAAAGTAAGTGAACTACAGTCGCCAGTATAAACCGCCAACACCGCATCTTGTCCCGCATCGTATTTATACTGTATGCGTGTTCGGGCAGTCAAAGCCTTAAAATTCATCCAACCATCCCGATAGTTGGCAGGTGCGCCAGCACAAGCGGGAAGGCTACGACTTTCGTTATCAATAAAACCAGTATTGGTTACATTGAAGTCTACATCACAGTCGCCTACTCCAATGCCTATCGAAGTAAAACATAAATCTTCTTTGGTAAGTGTCCCATCCACTAAACACAAGGTGCCGTTAATGGTAGAAGCATCGGTTGGGTTACTTACATTGACTATGCGTACATAATAAGTGTCATTTGCCGGGGCTGTAAAAGTAATGGTTTCTATTCCTTCGGTGACTACATTGGAGCACTCCAGACGATTTGCAGGGGCTGTTCCTCCCCTATACACCTCCAGTGCTGTAGTAGTGGCTGTAGAAGGGTCGTTGTTGTCATTGTTGTATTTCACGGTCACTACTTGTCCATTGGTAGCCGTAAAAGCCCCCCAGGCATCAGAAGGAATACCTGGTGGAGTAGCACAAGGAATAGTAGTTGATCCATCATTTTGATTGAAAGCACCACCACCCGCAAATAAGTTAAATTGGATATTACAGTCGCCAATCGTCAAGAGGTTGGCTGCTGCATTGGTGCCATTATCATAGGCTCTTTTGGTACTATTATAAAAACACAAGACACCTTCCATATTTCCGGTATTGTTCATATTAATAACACGGATATAGTAGGTAGCGGTAGTGGGAGCAGTAAAATCTATTTTGGCAAAAGGTGAGGAGGTATTGTTACCATCGTAACAAACTTGTTGGTTTCCGCCAGTACCTGGATCAAGATCTACATCAGGACCTCCGTTTTCCCGATAAATTACGATAGCAGGAAACACGCTGCTATTATCTGCCTGATACTCTACTGACAATACATCTCCGGCGGTGGCGTCAAAAGTAATCCAGGCGTCTTTATTTAACGCAGCATTGGCGGTTGGATTGATCGTGCTACAGCTTCCCCCAGGATCAGCAATGCCACTTTCGGTTCCATTTACATCAAAGCGAACATTACAAGAATTTACAGACAACTTTCTGGCAGCAAGGGCAGTAGCGGCATCATCGCTGGTGTATTTTTTCGTCACACAGAGAAAACCTTCTATGGAAGAACCTCCAAATACATTCATAATACGAATGTAATAAGTCGTACTGGCAGCTAATCCGGTAGCCTCAAATTCATCGAGGTTGGCAGCTGAGTTTACGCAAGTACCTACTTGGGTCAGCCCGCCACAAGTACCACTATAAATGGCAATGGCAGCATCCTGACTACCACTATTATTGGTGTAGCGAATCAGGTAGTCTCCGGCATCGTCTGTAGTAAAAGACGCCCAAGCATCTTTTGAATAGGCACAACCTGCCACAGGCTCTCCTGAGTCGGTAAAGGTGGAAGGGATATCAAATAAGACATTACAATCTCCCACATTGATTGATTTGGCTTCTGTACAAACATCTCCGGCGAATTGTACAGGTGGGATAATCTGGGCAATGGTGGCGTTACTTAGTACCACTGCCAAGAGTAAAACGAGTGTTCTTTTAAGGAAGTAACAACTATACATTAATTTCAGATATTTTAAGGTAAAGCTTTTCAGGCTTTGAGTTGATTAAAAAAATTATTTGCAAGCAAAGACATTTACCTGCAAATATGTTTTATGTAAAAACTGGGCTATTCTGTTAACGATAAATTCTTGTTCTGGATAATTGGTAACTACTTTTTAACATTTGCTTTGTAATATTAGGAGGATTGACAAAAGCAATTATTACCAAAAAATCAGGTGTGCGAAGCCTTATTACTCAAATTTACTGATTTCTGTACAGTCGTATTTGTTATTAACAAAATTATAATTACGCTCATTAGTTTTTTTATGAATAAACCTATTTATTGCCTCCTCAATAGGTTTTTTTTAGTAATGGGTAAGTTTTTTTTAAGTTTCTGGCTCAGCTGTTTTGCTTCGCTTCCAATAGTGTGGGCTCAGCTCGAAAACCCAGCAATGGGTGGCAGAGCAAAAGGTATAGCCAATGCCTCAGTAGCAATACGTGACCACTGGGCTATATTTAATAATATAGGAGGACTGGCTGGAATAAAAAAATATACAGGACAGATAGCCTACAATAACCGTTTTGGAATTGCCAATTTTCAAACTTTTGCTTTGGGCATTACGGCTCCGGTCAAAGTGGGGGCAGCAGGCTTAAGTGTGTCTAGGTTTGGTGACAATCTATACAGCGAACAACGGATTGGACTAGGATATAGCCACCAAATAAAGAATGTAAGTCTGGGAGGCAAAATTAACTATGTACAGGTAAGTATTCAGGATTTAGGGAGCAAAGGCACACTGGTATTCGAATTTGGAGGTATTGCCCGACTAAGTAAAGAAGTGCTATTTGGAGCACATATTTATAATTTTAACCAAGGGGTATTTAATACCGCTTTGGGCGAAGAAGAAAAGCTTCCGGTAATTATGAAGGCAGGTATATCTTACCAGCCTTTGAGTGCACTCATGATTAATGCAGAAACTGAGAAAAACATAGACCTGCCCGCTACTTTTAAAGTTGGGCTAGAGTATGAAATAGTGCCTCAAATATATGTCCGTACTGGTATACAAACCCAACCAATGACCAATTACTTTGGAGTAGGCTTTCAGCCCAAAAGATTTCATTTAAATTATGCCCTCACTACCAACAATCTGCTAGGCATCTCACACCATTTGTCATTTACTTATCAACTAGGTAAAAAATAGCCTTTTAACCTTTTTTATATATGTTTAGTTATTTTTTATCAAAACGACAAAACAAGGTACTTGCCCTGTTTATTGTGCTACTTGTTGTGAGTCTTTTTAGTACTGTAAGGGCTCAAGATTACCCACGCCCGGCTATAGATATTGATAATTTCATTCAAGAGCTTTTTTCAGTACAAAGTGAAGATATCAACTACGAAGATGTATATGAAACACTTTTTCAGTTTTACCGGAGCCCGCTGAACCTCAACACCGCCAATCGCGAAGATTTGGAATCGCTGTTTGTATTATCTGAACTACAAATCAATAGTTTGCTCAAGCACATTAACACCAATGGCAAGCTATTAAGCATCTATGAAATACAAGCCATTCCTCACTTTGACGCCACTACTATTTACCGTTTGTTGCCTTTTGTATTTGTTCGTCCGGCGGGTTTATACATCGATGCCCGCCCACTTTGGCAACGCATTTTACGGGAACGGGAAAGTAATTACTTGATTTTGCGTTACGACCGTGTGTTGCAAAAGAAAAAAGGCTTTACCCCTGCCGACACCAACTCTAAAGGTGAACCCAACAGTCGTTATGAAGGCTCACCTGGCAGAATGTATGCCCGCTATAGGGTAAGCCACCGCAAAGACTTCAGTTTGGGGTTTACTGTAGAAAAAGATGATGGTGAACAGTTAACTTGGGATACCCGCACCCGGCGTTACGGGGCAGATTTTCTCTCTTTCCACGCATTTGTTGAGAACCAAGGCAGGCTCAAAGCTTTGGCGCTGGGCGATTATCAACTACAGTTTGGGCAAAGTCTACTATTGGCAGGGGGATTTAATGTAGGTAAAGGAGCAGAAACAGTACAAACCATTCGCCGGAGTAACCTGGGCATAAGACCTTATACTTCTACACTAGAATCAGGCTTTTTTAGAGGAGTAGCTGCTACCTACCAATTTAACAGGATTGAAGTAACCGGGTTTTATTCTTATAACTTAATGGATGCCAATGTACTAAATAGTGGTGATACACTTTCGCAAACTGAAGCTTTCATTCAATCTTTTCAAACCAGTGGGTTTCACCGGACAGCCACCGAAATAAATGCCAAAGGCAATATAGGCGAACGCATTGTAGGCAGTAATGTGCTGTATAGAAGTAAAGATCGCAACTTTCAGGCAGGCGCTATTGTGTTACATACACGCTACAGTAAAGAGTTAAAACGTGAAGACCGGATTTACAATAGATTTGAGTTTAATGGTCAAGAGAATTACAACCTTGGGGCACACCTGAGCTATAACTGGCAAAATTTCACTTTTTTTGGCGAAGGGGCTCAATCTAAAAGTGGTGGCAAAGGTGCTGTAGCAGGGTTTGTATCAAGCTTGGCACCCCACATAGAGCTGGCAATGCTTTATCGTAATTTTGACAAAAACTTTCATAGTTTTTACGGTTCGGCACTGGGCGAAAGCAGTCGCAACATCAATGAAGAAGGTATCTACTGGGGAATCAAGATAAGACCATTCAAAAAAATTCAGTTAGCAGCATACTACGATCGCTTTCGTTTTCCCTGGCTTAGATTCCAGGCAGACGCCCCCTCCAGTGGTCATGAGTTTCTAGCCAGAGCCAGTTATAAATTTTCTCGTCAAGTTCAACTATTTGGGCAATACAGAGAGGAAGTCAAACAAAAAAACCAACCCAACAATAGCAGCAATATCGATTTTTTAATCAACACTACCCGACGCAATTATATTATCAATCTAAACTACCGTATCCCCAGAATACTTACTTTACACTCCAGACTACAGATGAGCTCTTACCAGGAAGGTGATATGCCCATCACCCAGGGATACGCCCTAGTACAAGATGTAGGCTTTAAAGTGGGTAAATTTACTATTGATATCCGTTTTAGTTTATTTGATACCGAAGATTTTAACAATCGTCAATATGTGTTTGAAAAAGATGTCCTGTGGGCTTTCTCTATTCCTGCCTATAGTGGGGTAGGCTTTCGAAACTATGCCTTGGTACGCTACAGGCTTAGCCGAAAAATAAATATTTGGTTACGCTATGCACAGTTTAGTTATCGTAATCAAAACACGGTAGGTTCAGGTTTAGAAGAGGTGCAAGGCAGTATACGATCGGAGATAAAAGCACAGGTAAGGATAAAGTTTTAGTATAAACTAACCCATATTCTACAATATGGGCTAATCTATAGATCAATAGTCCATAGTATTTAGTCCATAGTCCGTAGCTGATTCGAGTAAATATTTACCTTATTAAACCCTGTAAACCAGTAGTTTATACTAAAGTTGTTTACCTACTTTATTTTTAAAAGGGTTTCAGTTTTAGGTCTACGCCGTGTAATTAAATAGTTTTTAAAATCATAACCTACTGATAACCAAGCCTCTGGCGAGTCCTTAGATACCGATGTATATCGGTGCTCACCGAAGGTAATCAGTAGTCAACTTTGGCTAAAATCACTGCGGAGTATTGATAGATGCATTGTTTTACTTTTTAATACTATTCAGGACTTGACCTATGGCGTTGTCGTGCGCATCGGTTTTGCCCTTTACACCTATGGCAAACACAAACAACACATTATTGCCATTTTTTACAAATAACAAGCCTACCTCTACATCTTGCCCTTCTACCTGTCCGGTACCTTCTCCCATAAAGGCATCCATACCATTGATTTTGGTTTCTTTGCCTTCTCCTTTTTCTTTAAAGTTTTTTACCACGCTTTTGATTTGCTTTTCGGCCTCAGCCAATGCAGCATCAAAAGCACTTGCTGGGATATTTACAAAAGTCATGGCCACATTTTCGTCAGGGGTTACCATTGTCAATATATCATCGTCGTCTACTTCATGTTTCCAGGTGGCAGGCACCGTTACTTTAAGGCCACTTTTATGGGTCAACTGGGTTTGCGCTTTTACAGTCATCGATCCCATAAAAAATAGGGTCAATACAAGAGATAGTTTAGAGAATAGGTTCGTTTTCATTTTTTTAATATTAGTGAGCTTGTTTAAGTTTGTAAAGTTTTCATTACAAACGACTTCAGACAACATTGGTTGTTATATAAGAAACTATTTCCAGGGGTTTGAATAGGTGGCAAACCATATTGTAATCCGATCGGGTACCAAAGAGATATCACCAAAACGTTTTTTAAGTTTCTCACGGGCTTTTTCAGCATTTTGCTTGTTAGTAAAATCTCCAGCTTTTACAATATAGTTAGGGTTTTTGAACGTCAAATAAGACCTCCATTTACCATAGTTTTTGTATATAAGTTCGCGGGTTCTCACTGCTTTTTTATGCGAAACTCCCCGGTATACAATGATCCGGTATCCTGCCATTCTTTTCAAAGTTTGGGTGGGCTCTCCATCTGGAAACCAACCCGCAAAAACTGAGTCAAGGCGGGCATTGACCACATAAGGCAACAAAGGTAATGATGTATTGAGATGTATAACTACTGAGTCGCTGGGGATGGCATTGGCAGGGTGATAACTGAACCTAAACAAGTTGTATTCACGGGCTCTTGTAAAAACACTATCTGGAGTCGTGGTAGGATTAGTTTGGGCTTGTAAAGTAGCATAAGTTCCGTTGATGCCAACTATTACACAATAGCAAAGTAACCACTGCAGATAAAAAAATTTCGATTTACGTAACAACATTTTCTTTATTATTTTTAGCATTTAATCTCAAAGCGCAACTTTTACATTCAAAAAAAAGTTTGTATTATTATACATATTTTGGTTTAAATACCACAAACTGCAACAAACATTATGGGAATATTTAAAAGAATAAAGGATATAGTAAAGTCTAATGTGAATGATCGTCTGGACAAAATTGAAGAAAAAAACCCAGAAAAGATGATCAAACAAGTAGTAACTGACATGCAAAAGGCGGTAGCTCAGGCAACATCGGCTTTGGCAACGGCTATGAGTCAGGAACGAAAGATGGAGCACGAATATAAGAAAAATGCCAGTGCTGCTAAAAACTGGGAACATAAGGCGATGCAGGCTTTGCAGGCTGGTAGCGAAGACGTTGCCCGTCAGTGTTTATCAAAAAAGAGCGAAGCCGAAACCCAAGCCAATCAATATAAAACAATGTTTGAGCGCTCACAGACCGATACTGTAAAGCTACGCGAACAGGTACAAGACCTGAAAACTAAGCTTCAGGACGCTAAAAACAAGGAAAGCATGCTCATTGCTCGTGGAAAAGCAGCTCAAGCCCGCACCAAAATGGCAAAAGAGCTGGGCAATGGCGTTGACGCAGAAAGTGCTTTGGGCAAGTTTGATAAATACGAAGAAAAAATTATGAAGGCCGAAGCCGAGGCAGAAGCTTACGAGAGTTTGGGCAGTGCAGACAAAGCATTAGACGACGAAATAAAACAAATAAGTGCTGACAATAATGTAGATGATGACTTGGCCAAACTAAGAGCCAAAATGAACAATCAGGGCACTGATCAGTAGTCGATTTTATAATATTCTCTAGTGTTGCTTTGCTTTTGATCCACACTCAATGAATAAATTATCTAGCAGAAGCCCACCTTTTTCACCAAAGGCAACGGCTTCTGCTTTTTTATTTTTGAATACCTGTTTTCAAAGCTTGCCCTGAGTAATTTCTCAATTTTGATAAATTTGCCCTAAAGGTGCAAGATGGGGAAACCATGTACAGTAATATACATCGTTTCCCTGATTAAAATTATTCACGTTGGCGACGTTTGGGTATGGCCAGTTTTATTTCGTCTACTCCAATAATTATTTTACGATCTTTGTATAAGCCCCCAATGGCTTTTTTAAATACTTTTTTACTCATTTGCAGTTGTTCATACACTTCTTCAGGGGCACTCTTGTCCGACAATGGCAACTTGCCACCACGCTCATTCAATACGCGTAGAATAGTTTCTGCCGCTGGCTCTACTTGCCCATAACCATCGGGTTGCAAACGTACATCTACCCTAAAGTCATCCCAACGAATCTTCTTTACATAGCCTTTAGTCTGTTCACCGGGCTCAAGGTTACGAAAAACCTCGTTTTTGTATAACAAACCCAAAAATTGCTTATTTACAATGACCTGGTACCCCATATAGGTAGAGTCGCATACAGTAATATCTACTTCTTGCCCTTCCTCCAACTCAGTAAGTACACTGTCTTCGAGATAGCGCCCCACTTTGGTAGTAGACACTATACGGTTGGTTTTGTCGTCTACGTATATCCGCACCAAGTAATGAGAGCCCGTATACACTTTACGTTTTTGTTCGCTGTAAGGCAACATTAAGTCTTTGGGTAAACCCCAGTCTAAAAAAGCCCCCACCTTAGACACTGCCACCGCTTTGAGGTAAGCAAACTCCCCTACCTTGGCTTTGGGCGTATCGGTAGTAGCTACAATTCGGTCTTCAGAGTCAAAATATACAAAAGCTTCTATTTCATCGCCTATTTGGGCATCTTCGGGTACATACCTGGCAGGCATCAATACTTCTGTTCCATCATCGTCTATCAAATAGACACCAAAATCTACTTCGCGGTTAATTCTTAAGCGATTATGTTCGCCGTATTTTATCATAGTAATTCAAACTTCAGAGTAAAGGTTATAAATCATTATTAATCAACGATGTAAGCATAGCCCCCAACGTCAAATCAATCACAACCCAATAATAAAGTGGCAAGTTAACACAAATTGCGCATGAGGACACGCGCAATCGATATAAAAGTAAGGGTTGATATAGAGCGCCCCTATACCAAAGCGGCCTTTAGTTGTGCATAAATTTCGTCTACATTCAACTCATCTACCGAATCTACCTTGCGGCAAACCTCCAGTAAAAACTCGTTTTGACGATTGCCACGCTTATGCGCCTCTGCATAAGAGATAGCAGGGTTAAATGTAACCATAGAGTATTTAGAGTGATAATCGTCGTATTTGTTTTCGAGCATACGTTCTAGCTGTCGCTTACGCAAAAAAGCCGGATCAGCCACTCCATCGCGCATTTCGTAAAAATTTTCTACCGCAAGGGTTGCGATCGCATCTGAATTGGCTTTACGTAACGTCTGATACTCCTCAAACACTTTTTGCCAGCCTTCGTTGCCATATTTCTCCAGGCATTCGTCAAAAGCAATACAATCTTCAAACGAGGCATTCATTCCTTGCCCATAAAAAGGAACAATGGCATGGGCAGCATCGCCTACCAACACAGCCTTGCCACCAAAGTGCCAGGGATAACAACGTACAGTACCTAACAAACCAGTAGGATTGTCGAAAAACTCTTGGGTAAGCTCAGGCAAATAAGGTACTGCATCGGCAAAAGTTGCCTCAAAAAACGCTTTGACTTTGTCAGGCGTATCTAAGGTAGCAAAGCTATTTTCACCCTCGTTTGGAAAAAACAAGGTACAAGTAAAGCTTCCATCCAGATTGGGCAAAGCAATGAGCATATAAGAACCCCGTGGCCAAATATGTAATGAGTTTTTATCAATCAAAAAAGCACCTGCTTCGCCCGGAGGAATTGTCAGTTCTTTGTAACCATGCGCCAAAAACTCGGTGGTGTTTTGAAAGTCATCTTGTTCCTTTAGACGCCCATCTATAGCGGCTCTAATCGCCGAACCAGCTCCATCAGCACCAATAATCACCTCACCCTTTATTTGACGGCTTTCGCCTGATTGGGTGTTTTTTAACTCAATGGTACCCGCCTCAAAATCTACAGATTCGCAAGCTTCGTTAAACATGAAGCTCACCTTGTCGTACGCTTCGGCTATGTTCATCAAGGCAATATTTAACCCCCCTCTAGAGATAGAGTTGATATACTCAGAATCGTCCTTGCCATAAGGTACAAAAGTAAGGGCACCCTCTACGCTATGCAACATGCGTCCTCTCATAGGAATGGCATCGGCAAGAATTTGTTTGGCAATGTTGGCACGTTCCAACGCACGAATGCCTCGATGCGACAAAGCCAGGTTGATTGACCTTCCGGCGCTGATGTCTGCCTTACGCATATCGGGTCGTTTTTCGTATACTTCTACCTGAAACCCACGGCGTGCCATGTAAATAGACAATAAAGAGCCAGCTAGTCCAGCTCCAACAATGATAATTTTCTGATTAGAATCCATGATAAGCAATTACAAATTATTCAATTACAAATGAGTATAGAAACAACAAGCTATGAGCGATAAGCTTCAAGTTAGAAGCAATGAAGTATAAGCATTAAAACAAAATTGGCTTAAGAATGGCAAATTCAGCCTAAACACTGAATGTCAGTTCTTAACTAACCGTTTACTACTACTTAGCATATTTCATTAAAATTTGCTCTATGTTTTGCTCCATTTGTTCATAGGGCAGGTACCCTCTGGCTATAGGCTTGGCTTTAGCACCAAACTGTAGCAATAATGTGGGAAACCCTGTAATACCATAAAAAGTTTTGGCACGCATAAACTCCTCCTCAGTAGCCTCTTTAGTAGTTTGTAACTCAAAAATACGCGCAAATTCCTCCGCAGAAATGCCCATGTTTTGGCAAAGCTCAAGATAGGTGCTTAACTGCTGTGGGTGTTTGCCTTCTGCATAAAAAGCTTTTTGTACTGCTTTAAAAAAAACAAAAGTCATTGCAGGGTTTATTTTTTTAACAGTAACCACCGCTCTTGCCGCAGCTTCGGTGTTATAAACAAAACCAGGGGTGTGTAAAATAGTCTCGTCAAAAGGTTGTTCAGTGGCTTCGCCAATTTGCCTCCAGTGCTGTATCAGCTTGTCGCGGCTGTTGGCATCTAGTGGGCGGGTCTCGTAGGGGCGCAAACCACCCATTATCAATTCAAAGTCAAATTCGTGGTATTGCTCTTTCAAACGCGTTACAGATGCTGCCGCCCCCCAACACCAAGAACACATTGGATCGGCAAAATAGCGGATGGTTTTATTGTCGGTCATAGGTTATTTTTTAATAGTAAAACTAAATGTTGAACCTTGTCCAGGCTCAGATACTACATTTACCACCCCTCCTTGTGAACTCACCAGTTTTTGAACAGTGGCCAACCCTATGCCTGATCCTTGCGCCCCAAAACGGTCTTGCCTGGATACGGTAGTAAAAATCTCAAATATTTTCTCCTGATATTCGGGGGCAATGCCTACCCCATTGTCTTTTACCTGAAACACATACACTGCTGGGTCTTCGGTTACTGTAATGCTAATTTCAACTACCTCTTTATCATTATACTTGACAGCATTGGTTACCAGGTTTAGCAACACTTGCTCTACAACTGCCTGATTGGTATTTAACTGATGAATCACAGTATGCAGCTGAATATTTATTTCAGCTTCCATACTCAACAAAGACCTTAAATTATCAATCAATTCACTGAGTACCAGGTTTACTTTTTTAGCTTTGCCTATTTCATCACTCTTGTAATACTCCAGCAAACGATCAATGATATGACGCAGATTACCGGTAGCTTTTCCAATCATCTGGGTATAGCGGGCTTGCTTTCCTGTCATGTTTTGACCTGTAAGCAACATGTCTACAATCATGGTGATATTATTTAAGGGAGTTTTGAGATCATGGGCTACCACGTGCACAAACTTATTGAGGTTTTCGTTTGCCTCAGCTAGTCTTTGGTTAGTATCTTCAAGCTCCCGCTTGCTTTTGCGCAGTTCTAGTAAGCTAATGACTTGCCTGGACAATGCCTGAAGAGCTTTCAATTGTTTTTCAGATAACTCTTTAGGTTGCTCATCTATCACACATAAAGTACCCAGCGGAAAACCCTCTTTGGTATTAAGTGGAATGCCGGCATAAAAAATAACATAAGGGGCACCAGTGACCAACGGATTATCGTAAAAACGTGGATCTTTGCGCGAGTCATTAATAATCATAGGAGCATCTGGAGTATTGATGGCGTGGGCACAAAAAGCGTATGCTTTGGGGGTTTCGGGAACCGCCAAACCATAACGAGACTTAAACCATTGACGTTTGTCGTCAATCAGGCTGATCAACGAAATAGAAGTACCACAAATCTGTGCAGCAATGGTAGTGATGGCATCGTAGTCTTCTTCTGGAAATGTATCAAGAATATGATAGGAAAGTAAGTTTTCTAAACGCTCTTTCTCGTTTTTAGGTGGAGTAGGTGCTTCCATATATGTGGTTGTATTTCAATCTAAGGAATTGTTCAAAAATAAATTTACACTCTGAGAGGTGATCTTTCGCCTTGATACTTCGTTATTTTTATTGCCCGTAGCGCTGCTATGGGCGCAAAAAATAGCCTCGTCTCAAAACAAAACTTCTACCTCAAGAATGGTAATTTAATTTCTCACCATTCCTAAGGAACGATGCAAAAATAAAGTTCTATAGTTTAAGGAAATATTTTTTGGTCAGGCGAGGTCAAAAAACGCGGCATAGCCATAGCTATGGCAAGTTTTTTTAACGAAGCATGTCTAAAAAAGATGAGGTTAAGAATGTAAATTTATTTTGACACCGTTCCTAAGAGCTCATAGTATAGAGCTGAAAAGGAACCTGCCCAAAGTATCAGGCAGGGTTCTGCTTTTACTTAGCAGTTGTTGCTTTGTTGGGTACTTTGAGCACATCACCACAGTTGCTACACTTATGTAATTCAACATTGCCATTAAACTTAGCAAATGTTTCGGGCAATTGCTTTTCTATGTTTACCAGTTTAAAATACTCATCATGCAGTTTATGTCCGCAACTATCGCAATACCACTGAAAACCATCGGTTTGATAGTCCTTGCGTTTTTCTTCTATTACCAACCCTACAGTCCCCTCTGGGCGTTGAGGAGAATGTGGCACTTTGGGGTTCAGTAAGTACATTTCCCCTTCTTTAATCACCACATCTTTAAACTCTCCTTCTTCTATCACTTTTAGGGTAATATCTCCCTTGATTTGATAAAAAAACTCAGGTCCTTCATTGTAATGATAGTCTTTACGCAGGTTGGGGCCTCCTATTACCATTACTATAAAATCTCCTCCAGGGTATACTTCTTTGTTACATACTGGGGGCTTTAGCTCATCTTTATTTTCTTCTACCCATTGTAGTAGATTGTGTACATTGAATGGTTTCATAAACAAAATGTATAAATAATTAATTACGAATTACGAATGAGTGTAAACTATTGATAAGTAAGTGCTGAGGCAAAATCTAACATACCTAATGACCAGGTGTAATTATCACACTATAAGCGAATTATCCTTGCTTGTAGTTGATAGTCTAATTACTTGTTGCTACTCCAATCACAGCTTTTTGTTAGAGTATATATTATTGGGTACCAAAGTTTTTGTTTTACATTGTACATTCGCTTTTTCAAATTTGCAAAAAAAATCCAAACTTACATGAATTAAACCTTACTTATTATGGGTGGAAACTTATTTAAACTGGGGCGCTTACCTCGTGCCGATTACAAACAAATAGAAACAGAAATCAAAGCATACTTGGATCAAAAACTTGGACAACATTACCGTATTCCCCGCTATTATACCAATAAACCCGATTTTGGCGATATGGATATTGTAGTATCATCGGCGGGCATCACCAACGGCTGGGAGCAAACCCAAAAAGAAATTGTTCAAGACTTGGGCATTAGCCAATCCAAATCGGCAGGAGCAGTGTTTAGCACAGTGTATAAAAATTTTCAGGTAGATTTTTTTGTAAGAAGCCATCAATACTTTGAAACTACCTACAACTTTTTGTCTTTCAATGATATTGGCAATTTGATAGGGCGTATTTTCAAACGGTTTAACCTGAAATACGGCGAACGAGGACTTCAGTATGTGTTTCGTCGTGTCGATAATCACTATCAAAAAGACATTGAAGTATCAAAAGATGCTGCCAGGATTATGGGGTTTCTGAAGTTGGATTTTGACCATTGGCAACGGGGTTTTGCCAGCAAAGCCGAAATGTTTGACTGGGTGGTAGCCTGCCCTTATTTTTCGGTAAAGCCTTACTTGGACATGAGTAATAAGATGGAAAAACGTGCCAAAGAACGCCCTACTATCCAGGCTTTTCTAGAGTATTTGGAAGCACAGCACATAGACAAAACTTACGACTTTGACGAAAAGGATGCCTACCTGTCAGCAATTGAGGCTTATTTTCCAGAGGCTGATTTGTTGACTCACATTGCCGCCGAAAAAGAAAGAGAAAAATATGTGCTGGCTATTAAAACCAAATACAATGGCAGATTAATCATGAAACTCTTCCCAAACCTTCAAGGTAAAGCCTTGGGCGATTTTATGAAAGCTTTTCAGGCACAATGGCAAGACTACGAAGAGGCTTTGTATAGCATGAAGGCAGAAGAAATTGTGGCTCGGTTAAAAGAGTTTTACTATCAACTTAACCGTTCATAAACCCAAACCTGGTATTGGTGAATTTGGGTCTGGAGAATTGTACATGATGTTTTATCTTAGGAATGGTTGCAAATAATTTACTTATCTGGTAAAAACTACAAGGGCTTTTTTTAAATTAACCTAATTGTGGAAGGCTTGCCTCCAAGCCCTGCAAATTTAAACAATTTCGAACAAATCAACTGAACAATAAACCCTATTATATTTATGAAAACAATCCTAAAATTATCGGCTATTACTATATTTTTTAGCCTTTCGGCAATAGCCAAACCTAAGGCAAGAGTAGGTATGCAAGCCCTAGTGAAAGCTTACTTTAATAGCCCTGCTCAAGCCAATGTTAAATTTACCATTACTAAAAAAGACCTGCATAATGGTTATATGAAGTACGAAGCCTCTTATACCAACCAAGCAATCACACGGGGAGAGCTGGCTTATTATGTTACCAATGGCGGGCAAGAGATGTTGGCTGTAACCACATTGATGTGTATGCAAGCTTGTATTACTCTGCTACAGTTTTATGGCATGCAACAAGGGAAGTTAACCCTGTTGCCTAATCAGATTGTAGGAATGACGATGAATGACTTCGGGAATCGAGTAAATCAACTCATAAAAGCCAAAATGTCAGCCAACGAAAGGCAAAGGCAAGCTCAAGGAGAAATGGCGCTTTTTAGCGATATTACCAGCTTGCCCCAACACGGCACTACTATTTATATAAAAAAAGACAGTCGGGTAGACCGCAATAGTATAGTAGTGGCTGAGTTACACTTTGACTTAACTACAGGCAAATTTCGCTTTGTAAAGCGTTGAAAATAAGATATTCAGTAATAAGTAAATTGGATGTTTTGCCCAATTTACTTATTACCTGTTTTCTCTGCATGCGGTCTTATCAACAAACTATTTACCTGACCTTTCGCAGGTCAAAAACTTGTTTCATGTGAAAAAATACCACTCAGCAAAATACGCTTATAAAAAGCAATGACTCGAGTATCTGTGAGCCATTACTTCCCCGAATCAAGTTCGGTTCACAGCTCCGAGCTTGCTCTCGGAGGATTATGGATTTTCTACAGGTAAAAAAGGTAATCAAAAAACCTCCGAATCAAGTTCGGCTCGCAGCTCCGAGCTTGCTCTCGGAGAGTTCAAGCACCGCAGCTGTAGTTTGTTTCGCCTAAATCTGTTGCACTACGCCGAACCGCAGGGCGAAGCCCAAGTTTTAAAATCCCGAACTTGATTCGGGGCTCTGCCTTTTTCGGCTAAACAGCTCAAACTCGCTTCGCTCAAACAGTGATCTGTTTAGCTAAAGCAGAGCTCGGCGCAGCAAAGCTGCAGCCTCGGTTTTACGGCTTCGTTTCACAGATTCCCCGAATACAAGTTCGGGATTTTCAACTTAACGGCAACAAACTAAGGCTGAGTCCAGCTGACGCGCTCATAAACCAACATTGTAATTCTTTTCAATTAAACAAAAAAAATCACTGCGAAAGGTCAGTATTTAATCACCTTTGTTAGTACTGGATTCAAAATACTATATTCTATGAAATATGCCCATTATTTTTTGATATGCCTATTGGCAATGGCTTGTCAGGCTACTCCCCCTCAAGACTTTGACAAGATTACTTACCGCTACCGAGATAGTTCAGTAGAAGCGCGTTTTCATCGAAGTTATACCATTGTATTGGCAACCAGTGGCAAAGCTCAAGTAAGTGTAGATGTATATGGTGACACCATTGCCCATCAAGAATTTAAAATTAGTGTTCAGGACTTTAAAAAACTTAAAGAACAAAGCAAAGCATTACCAGCAGCAGGTAAAAAACTAAGCGGAGCCAGCGGAGTAAGTACTCAAATCATTCGCCTAAGTAAGACACACAAACAAGTGTATCGGCTTATTTGGGACAATCGAACCAAGGAAACATCAGAAACTACTGCTTTGATTCAATATGTAAAACAACTTACACCTGATCTTGAGAAATTGCTTGCCACCAAACACGATGTACACTCGTCGGAACTGGCAGACAATGCTCAAGACTATGAGCAAACCAAGGCATTGGAAATAAGGAAGGCTTTGAAACAAGTAAAAAATGCCAAAAAGGAAAAGGAGTTACTAAAATCCTTATGGATGCTTACCCGAAAAAATACTATGGGCGATCATCCTTTGCACGTAAGTTTGGGTATTGGCATTCAAGACAAAAATGGACAGGCAGTACACATTAACCAACGTCAACAGGGGCATACCGCCCATATAACTTTGCGAGGATTGGATAGAAAAAATAATCGCAAGCAAAAATGGGAGGTACAGATAGTGCATCAACCTATTGACATGAATAACCTGACGGAGTTGATGTATGAATAGGTAGCCGTAAGCGATTAGCTTCAAGCAACAAATGTAGTAGGTGATACTTGCGGCTTGTTGCTTGAAGCTGTGAATGTTTGCCCTCCTTACTCTACTGTAGCAATGCACTTAAGTTCTATGCCTATGGGGGTAGGCAAACAATTGATTTCTACTGTGGTGCGACAAGGTTGGTTGTCTTTGAAATATTCTGCATAAATTTTATTGTAGGTTTTAAAATCGTCTTTCATATTAGTCAAAAACACCGTCACATCTACCAACTGATCCCAGCTTGAACCCGAATCTTCTAGGATATAGCGTACGTTTTGAAAAACCGAATGGCACTGTGCCGCAATGTCATAAGATATGATGTTACCCTCATCGTCTAATTCTACTCCTGGTATTTGTTTGGTACCACGTTCGCGCGGACCAACACCTGACAAAAACAAGAGATTGCCTACTTTACGGGCATGTGGATACAAGCCCACTGGTTCGGGAGCTTTGCTTGAGTTTCTTATATCTTTAGTTTCGCTCATTATTTATTTAGTTTATTTTTATACATACATTTTTGGGCTCAGTAAAAAACTCCATTGCGTCAAAGCCACCCTCACGCCCCACCCCAGAAGCTTTTACTCCACCAAACGGGGTACGTAAGTCACGCAATAACCAACAGTTTACCCATACAATTCCTGCCTCTATTTGTTGTGCCAGGCGAGTAGCCCGATTCAGGCTTTCTGTCCATACTGTAGAGGATAAACCATATTGCACACTATTGGCATACTTAAGTACTTCTTCTTCTGTCTCGAAAGGCATAATAGTGACTACCGGACCAAAAATTTCTTCTTGGTTTACTCTACAGTCATAGCTCAAGCCCTCTACTACTGTAGGTTCCACAAAATAACCATTGACACAACGCCCTTGCAATTGATGACGTTTGCCTCCTGTCAAAAGGATCCCCCCTTCTTGTTGGGCAAGGTCTATATAAGACAAGATTTTGTTCATGTGGGATTCAGACACAACTGCTCCAATACGCGTACCGTCTGCAGCAGGGTCGCCAATACGCATTTCTTTTACACGTGCTATAAAATCTTTTTTAAACTTTTCATACAATGATTTTTCCACAAAAATACGTGAACCACACAGGCAAATCTGCCCTTGATTGGCAAACGATGAACGCAAAGTAGTCTCTAGCATTTGCTCGTAGTTACAATCGGCAAAAATAATATTAGGGTTTTTACCCCCCAACTCCAACGAAAGTTTCTTAAACTTAGGGGCAGCTTCGCGGGCAATGGCTTCCCCGGTTTTGGTGCCACCAGTAAACGATATGGCCTTTACTTGGGGATGACTGACAATGGCAGCTCCAGCCTTGTGTCCATAACCGTGTATTATGTTAAGTACTCCTTTGGGCAAACCTGCCTGTTGGCAAATTTCTGACAATAAATAAGCAGTCATTGGAGTTATTTCAGAAGGTTTGGCTACCACACAATTGCCAGCGGCCAGCGCAGGGGCTATTTTCCAACTAAATAAATACAAAGGTAAATTCCAGGGAGAGATACAACCTACTACACCCAGCGGATGCCTCAATGTATAGTTAATTGCCGAGTTTTCCATGGCATGTGCCTGCGAGGAGTAATGCACCAAACCCGTAGCATAAAACCAAAAGTTTTTGGCGGCCCTCGGAATGTCTACCTGAGTAGCGAGACTTACCGGTTTACCATTATCTACCGACTCGGCTTTTGCCAAACGGTCAAGGTTATCTTCGATCAATGTTGAAATTCGCAGCATAATACGCGAACGTTGCTCAGCAGGCATCAACGACCACCCCTCAAAAGCTGTTTGGGCTGCGGCCACCGCTTGTTGCACATCTTCTTCGCCTGAGTCAGGAATCAATGAATATACCTCGCCAATTGCCGGATCATAATTATCTATATATCGCCCCGATACAGGAGCTACCAACTCTCCATTGATGTAGTTTTGTAGTTTTTGCATTATTTTATTTTTAGTTAGTAAACCTACAAAAATAATCTGAGCCATAAAACGGCATCTTTGCCGAGTGGACTTCCTCAAAAAACAGTTCCATAGCTTTGGCTATGCAAAGGTTTTTTGACTCGCCTACTCAACAAATATTTTGTTTTATTGGCACATCTTATTTTTTTCGCTTTACTTATTGGCTTCAGTGTATGGTTTTACGGTGGCAATGGTTCTACCTAACCGTTTTTTGCTCAGGCGTATATCTTTTACTTATTTTTAAGTTTTTGATTAGCCAAAAAAATACTATTTCATCAAATCCAGGTCAACCAAAACATAGACTAAATGCCCTGACTCAGTATTGTCTAAAGTAAAAATACCCTGATTGTGCAAGCTTTCGAGTTTGGCGGTAGCATCAGCCACCGAAATATCTAACTTGGCACATAAAACAGTAGACGTTACTTTGCCGTTGTTTGCCACGGCTACTTCTATGACAGCTTTATCGCTTACTTCAACAACATTATGTGGGGGGTCATACAAGGGTTTATGGGCAGTATCTACCACTTGCCGAAACTCGTTTACCATTCCACCCATTGTTTTTTGGTTATTATTACGGGTAAATTTTCTAAACATGACTACCACGGGTATCAATACTACTACTGATGCCGCAATAGCCAACAATATAATAGGGGTTGTATTAGATTCCATAGTTCTATTATAAATTGGTTATGACAAATAAAAATTTAGCGCATCAAATCAAAGTCTATCAATACATACACCAAATGCCCTGCTTCGGTATTTTCTAAGGTAAAAACCCCTTTAGTGTGCAAGTTTTCAAGCTTTGAAGTAGCCTCATCGATAGAAATATCCAGGCGGGCACATAGCACAGTGGGGGTTACTCTGCCACCATTGGCCACTGCTACCTCTATAATGTCCTTGTCAGAAGCCACCTTGTTTGCTTGCAAAGTATCGGGCGAGTAATGTGGTTTATGGGTAGTTTCTTGCTCTTCCAGATAGGGCATTTGTTTCATTACCTTGTCTATGGTTTTATTGGTAAACCTGCCAATAGATGTAGAAATTATAGCGATGATGGATGCTACAAGAATAAAAATAATGATAATGCTTGACATAGTAATGGGTGTATAATTAGTGGGTATATGAAGCTGGCCAATTTAGTAATATAGCAAATGATATAACAACCGTTTTTACAAAACTCCTGGTACAATTTACTGGGCGGGAGTTTTGTACATGCACACTTACTTGATAGCCAAATCTGCCTGAGCAAAGTTTTACTAAGGGGTAAAAATAACAAATTCCGCTCAGGTACCTGAGCGGAATTTGTTATTTTTCAAGGAAACTAAAAGGTTTACTTATTCTTAAAGGCATAGTAACGTTGCCCTGGGTCATTAGGGTAAACCCCACCTAGTGTTACCATGCTGCTATTAGAGCTACTCAAAGCCGACTTCAGGTCGCTTATTGAGTTCACTTTTTTACCGTTTACTTCAGTAATGATAAAACCTTCTTGCATATCGGTCATGCTACGTAAGGTGCCCGCAAACATTTTGCTTACTTTCACACCTCCACTTACATCATATCGCTGCTTTTCGGCATCGGTAAGCTCGGCAAACTCAGCCCCTAGGGTACGGAAAGAACTTGCTCTCTTTTTGGTCACCAAGTCGCTGTTGCCATCACGGTTTTTCAATTTAATAGTCACTTCTTTGATTTTACCGTTACGACTTACTTTTATGCGTACTTTATCGCCTGGACGTTTACGTCCAATAGCTTCCAACAGATCAGACGAGCCTTTGATTTTTTTGCCTTCAATGTCTACAATCACATCTCCTTTTTTCACTCCGCTTTGTTCAGCTGAGCCACCCACTACCAAACTATCTATATGGGTTCCTTCGGTAATGTCTAACTTTAACTGTTTTGCCAATTCACCGTTCAATTCACGGAAGTACACCCCTAAATAAGCGCGTTGTACTGTACCAAACTCTACCAGGTCTTTGATAATTTTTTTAACAATATTTACCGGCACCGCAAACGAGTACCCGGCAAAAGTACCGGTAGGTGTAGCTATGGCAGTGTTTATTCCAATCAATTCACCTTTGGTATTAATCAAAGCGCCTCCACTGTTTCCAGGGTTTACTGCAGCATCGGTTTGAATAAACGACTCTATAGGGCTTATTCGATTGCGTTGTCCTCGCTGTAACATATTTAGGTTTCTACCTTTAGCACTTACAATTCCTGCAGTTACTGTCGATTCCAGGTTAAAAGGATTACCTACCGCAAGTACCCATTGCCCTACTTTTACATTGTCTGAGTTGCCCAATATTATAGAAGGCAGGTTTTTGGCATCTATTTTTACCAAAGCCAAATCTGTAGATGGGTCAGCGCCTATGACTCTAGCTTTGTAAGTTTTTTTGTTGTTCAAAATTACATCTACCTCACGGGCGTTGTCTATTACGTGGTTATTCGTCACAATGTATCCATCTTTTGATACAATGACTCCAGACCCTGAAGAACGGGCAGGCTGACTACGGCGACGAAATGAACCACCTCCGCCTTCACCAAAAAATTCGCGGAAAACATCTGGCACCTGACGCCCACGACTAGCACGCTGATTGGTATTTTGGGTAGCTACTATGTGTACTACCATAGGGGTGCTCATTGACGCAGCCAAGGTAAAATCAACGGGTGTTCCAGCATTGCCTCCCTTCGCAAAACGAACAACTGCACCATTTTCACCATTGCCTGCTTCTTGCAAAACAATCTCGCTTCTATCAAACCCAGCAAGCTTATACACCCCTAGCGTAACTCCACTTGCCAAGACTGCTACTAATAGCAGATACAAAAAATTTCTTTTATTCATCCTGTATTTTCTTTATGTTATTTAAAAGTTATATGTAAATAGTGTAACGACTGGGTTACTCCAAAATAGTGGACTTTCCATTGTTACGCAAAGCAACGAATAAGCCGGTTTCTTACTTTATGCGTAGTCGTTCCTTTCACACTTATGGCTCATATACCATACGACCAACATAACTAAATCGATCTTTTTATGATTAGTTTTTAACAATATTTAACACCCTTGACAGGTCTTGTATTTGCAAAAATAATAGCTGAAATAGCTTTAAGAAATGGACAAAAAACAACTTTAAAACTTAGAGATTATTTTTTATCCTGATAAGCTTTGTTACCCTGCAAGTTATCGTACAAGACCAACTTACAAGTAGTAGGATCAGCATAAAATCTTTGTCGCAAGATCGGTCAGGTATTTTCTCACCATTCCCAAACAAGCTCTAGGCTGAAAAAAAGGAAAGCAGTAATACCGCTTTCCTTTCAATTAAGAACTTGTGATTTATTTTATGAAATATCAATAGTTTTAACCTCTCCTTCTTTAGAGGCTTCCTCTTTAGGTACTACAATACTTAATACCCCATTATTATAATTTGCCGAAATATCGTCGTGTTTTACGCTTTTAGGCAAAGTAAACGAACGACTAAATGATTGGTAGCTAAACTCCCGGCGAGTATACGTAGGTTTGTCGCCTTGAGGTTCTTCTGAGTTTTCTACGTGCTCAGATTTTTTCTCTGATGAGATCGTCAATACATCATCATCCAACGAAATCTTAAAGTCACCCTTGTCTAAACCAGGAGCAGCCACTTCGATATGATAATCGTCCGTGTTGTCTTTAATGTTTACCGCAGGCATATACTTGCCTTTGCTAAAAAAATCATCTTCGAATAATTCGTTTAATACGTTGGTAAAATCTGGTAAAAATTGATCTCTGTTCCACTTAATCAATGACATAATTTTATAGTGTTTTGTTGGTTTAATAATTAATTTAATATTTGCCTACTTTTAGATCAATGGCTGTGCCAGTAGGTTTTCTGACCTATTTCAAGACAAATTGGCTACTTTTTCATTTTCTTGGCATCTAAAAAACTGTCATAATGTCTACTCTAGCCAATTATTAAAACACACACCTTTCAAGCATTCTTTAAAATGTTGGTTTTTAATGGGGTATTTATGTGGGGAGCTTTACAAGAAAACCCTGTCTCTCGAAAGAGCTATAACTGTTCGATTGAGCACATGTTCCTAAAGAAAACGAAAGAATACCTGCTCACCTTTTTTACTTCTGATATACTCAAGGGTATTCAAAAAATTGCGTAAATCACGCCCCAGGTTATTGTCCATAAAATTTTGACTGGGTGCATCATTTTCTACCCCTTTAAAATAAGACTTCAACCAGTACTTATTTTGGTTAGAATAGACCACCTTTTCGAAAAAATTGGCCTGATGCACTAACCCCAACAATAACTTATGTACCAACAGCTCTATAGTATCTAATGACTGTTGGCTGGCTTGTTTCATTTGGTTTACCCTTGCCAGCACCTCTTCGTCCGATTCGTTGGGTTTGCCATACAAAAAACGATAACGGTCGGGGGGCACCTCTGGCGGATAATCACACATTTTGATCAGTGGATGAATGTCGGTATTAGTAAAGTCGCCCAATTGAAAAAGCTCACTATTGGTACCCGCTTTCATATCAGTTATTAGCCAACAAAACTGGCGGCTTAGCCGGTATTTATGGTTACTTTGCTCAAAGTCGGCTTCAAAAATATCCGGCTCAGTCTTTATGTGTATGTCAACCCCCATTGGTTATGTAGATTATAAATGATAGAAAGTTATTTAACAATTCGGAAATTATCTTACAGCACTAACAAAATAGCTTTTGAATTCTATTAAAAACCGAATCTTAGAAAACGAAGTAAAACTACACTTGCTTAACCATCCTGAATAAATTACTTTTTCAATACCCGAAACTCTACCCTTCGATTAAGCGCCCTCCCTGTACTGGTACTGTTAGATATCATGGGTTGAGTTTTACCCACCCCTTCTGTCTTTATCCTGTCTGGATCAATTCCTCCTTTAGTAAGCAAGTAATTGGCCACTGTTTGTGCCCTACGTTGTGACAAGTCAAAGTTTTTGGTATCTGTGCCTATGTTGTCAGTATGCCCAGTTATTAAAATAACTATTGTAGGGTTTTGTTTCAGCAATTTTACCAACTTACCTAGTTCAACCTTAGAAAAAGGTCTGAACATGGCTTTGTCAAAATCAAATGACACATTGTCTAAACGATATACTGCCCCTGTTTCGATACTGGTAATTGATGAAAAACTCAAGCGTGCCCCTTGTTTTGCCACATATACATCGTCTATATAATAATAAGCTGCTTTAAACTCGACATTAGGGTGTACTACCAAACGATCGGTATGTTCCCAGTCAAAAAAATTACCAATCATCATATAGGCATAGTCTTTATCTGGGGTAAACACTCCACCAACAGTCACCCACTCGTTGGTTTCTTTGATCATATCTACCGCCTTTACGTGCATTTTATGAGCATTATAAGCTTTTTTGGGCTCATTGGTAAACAGAAGGCCTAGCTTATTTACAGCATACGTTGAGTACTTCTCTGCTAGCGACACTTTTATGCTGGCTTCATACCTTATTCCTTTTTTCAAAGGTTTTAATAATTTTACACCAATCACTTCATGAGGTGCTTTGACATGAAAAGCAGTAAGACCAACATACCCTTTGCCACTGGCTGGCGTTTGAATCCCAAAAAAGTTCTCAGGCGTTTTGACTTGAGGTTTGGTAGCACAGGCATGAAAAAAATCAGGCGTGTAGTGGTAACTTTCCCAATGCTTAAGCTGACTTATTTCTCCAAAGGTGGCAGGGCAACTTTTGAACTCTTCAAACCCTGGGTTGGGTACCAGGTTTTGTGCTGTGGGAGCCAAAGACAAGCTTACAAACCCCAGTATCCACCTAACAATCATACAGGCATGATTCATTGATACAAATTAAGACTTCAACCAATTGAGCGCGGGCTGTTCTTCCTCAAAATGCTTTTTTTCTACACCACGCACAAACGTTGTATTATTGGTTTGCTCTATAGAAAGTTGGGTAATAAATTCACTGCTCATCAGAAAAGCAAGCTTTTTCAAACCATACCTGGCATAATTGGGGCTTATATTTTCTGCCATCCAACGCTGAGTATCAGGTGTAATGGGCAACCAAAACTTGCTGGCATCTACCAAATAGCATACTGGGCGACAATGCTCAATGGCGTACAACTCTCCTTTTAACAGCTCATCCTTAAAAATACTTTGAGTAAGCTTATCAGTATTTGTCCATTCTCCCATAAGCAACTTGTCTTCAGGGTAATAAGCATATTTGCAAAAGTTGCTATGATAGATCATTTGTGTATCTTTTGTCATAGTTTACCTCCAATGAATTTCGTTTGATGTTTTATGTTGTAGAATAAAATGGGTAAATTGAGACACAGGTAATACCCAAAAGTAAAAATAAAAACACCTGTAAACGTGTTGGACTTTGGCAAGTTCCCACATCTTTCAAGTAAGCGCTTGTTTAAAAAACTGGTAATGTTAGCCAAAAAGGTAGTGCTCACCAGCACAAAAAAATCATCATTTTTAACTCCGAAGACAAAATTTAAACAAGCTCTAAGTGTACAATAGTCCATAGTATTTAGTCGATAGATACTATCTTAAAATTCAAGTTTTTTAATATAAATATTTCAATATTTTGA
>NZ_CANLRP010000022.1 GCF_947493425.1 uncultured Microscilla sp.
GCTATCCTTAAATCACTTGAGATAAACCAGAAATGGGAGATATACTGGAGTACCATCACTTAATATTGTACAGAAGGTCTTTTTTTCGGAGGATATCAGTATGAAGTCTCCTGTAAAGGTGATCAATTGGACCACTATCATACTCGTGTTTCTAAATTCTATCACCAACCCATTACAGAGCTCGAAGCAGAGCACTTTGCTACCCAAATAGGGCAAGATCTATTAGCTTATATCAAGGCAAAGCATAAAAATGGCGAACAAGATTCTCCACAACCTTTTTAACAAAAAAACAAATCAAAAACCCATGAACGAATTCAACAACATAGAACAAATATTTGGCTGGTTTATAGAAAATGTATACCCTACATTGACTAGTGAAGAAAAAAGAAAAATAAAAGATGCTAAGTATGAATTTCAGAAAAGGGGAAATATTTCCAAGAAAAAAATGCAGGCTATTTTAGACCAATATGGAGAGATAAAAATGATTTATCATGTAAAAAAACAATCGTGGTAAAACTTTATTATCACGACAAAAATCATTATATTTGCGTATCTTTTTAGGTAAAAAGATGCCCCTGAAGTTCTGCATCGAAACTTTACTTCAAGGGCTTTTGTAAACAGTTTAATATTTACAACATGCAAGTTAATGAAAATTTGGATAGACAGCAATATTGCGCCTTGTCCTCAAGCCCTCAATTACCTTCTGAAGCTTTGGTTTTGTTTCAGCAAAATATTCGAACACATCTCGAAAAACTAGTGTTTGACCTTGATGATTTGTTAGATGTATGCCCTCATACCCACACCTTATACCCCTACGATATGATACAAGCTCTTGAAGAACAACTTCAGGTATTGCACCAAGAAATAAGCTTGGTAGGCAACAAGGCAAAGGTTTATAAGCTATTGGTAGCTCCATGATAGCTCAAAGAAGTGAAGTAAAACCATACAATTGGCAACTTATAAAGAGTTGTCAATTTTTATTTTGTCTGTTTCTATGTTACCCTCTTTTACAGTTATACTTAAACAAAAACGGTTTTGATGATGGATTTTGACTAATTGCCTGAATACCAACATTAATTAATCCTGTAAATCCTAAAATCACTTTCATCTTAGTATAATTTATTATATTAGCTCCCCACCAAACCAAATACGTCGTGCCCATGACAAGCCCTAACAGTGTAGCAGTATTGCCTTTTGCCAATATAAACGATAGTATTGACAATGCATACTTTAGTGATGGCATCACCGAAGAAATCATCAACAGGTTGGCACAAGTTCGGGGCATTTATGTAACTGCTCGCACCTCTTCGTTTTCGTTTAAGGACAAAAACCTGGATGTACGCCAAATTGGTAAAAAACTCAATGTGGCTTATATACTAGAAGGCAGTGTACGCAAGGCAGGTAATAAAGTACGCATTACGGCACAGTTGGTCAATACTCAACAAGGATTTCACGAATTTTCGGAGGTGTATGACCGCGACTTGCAAGATGTGTTGGCGGTGCAAGATGAAATAGCCCTGCTTATTGCCAATAAACTTAAAGATGAATTGATTAATTTGCCACTAAAAATGCCTTTTACTACCAGTTACCCAAAAAATGCCCAAGCTTATGACTGGTATCTTCAGGCAAATCATATTTTATACAATTGTACTCCGCAGGACTTCCCTAAAGCTGAAAAACTTTACCAAAAAATCACCATTATAGAACCTGACTATGCCCCTGCCTATAGTGGGCTCGCCAAGTGTTTTCTATACTATGCTGCTATCCAGGCTTTCCCACCCAAAGAAGCTTTTACCAAAGCCAAAGCGTATGCATTGAAAGCATTAGAGCTTGACAGTAACCTTATAGATGGACACATTAGTTATTTGGGATGTACCTTTTGGCAAAACTGGGACATCGACACTGCTTTGTTGCACATCAACAAAACTATTCAGCAAATACCAGGCTCTGCCGAAATACACGCTGGTCATGCTATGTTGTTGTTGGTGAACGAACGGTTTGAGGAGGCTTTAGCATCTATGAAACTTGCCATTCAGCTTGACCCTTTTTCGCCCCACGTAAGGCACAGGGCAGGGGTGGCTTACTATTGTATGGAGCAATATAACGAGGCTATAGCAGAGTTTACCCAAGAACAAGGCATGGCAGGACGTAACGATACCCAATTTAAAATAGCCTGGTGTAAAATTTTTTTGGGGCAATATGACGAAGCATTAGAAATACTCAATACTACAGAAGAACATCCGCACCAAATAATAGCTCATGATACTGCCAAAGGCTATTTGTATGCAAAAGCAGGCAATGCAGCTCAAGCTAAGTTTTGGTTGGATAAAGCATTGGAAAAAATACATCGTAAAGAGGTTTATTTTGGTGAGTATAATGCCGCCATTGTATACATGTTGCTTAAAGATGAGACTAAACTTTGGCAAGCGCTCGAACATACGCTTAACAACAAGGTACCCGTTGCGTTATTTACTCCTGTTGACCCACTGTGGCAACCTATCAAAGATGATCCTCGATTTAAAAAACTGATTGCCAAAAATTTAAGATCAAATACCACCGAAATACAAACCAATACACAAGAAGGTTTTCAGGTAGATTTGACACAAATATTGTACGCCGAAGCAGAAGACAACTATTGTCATTTGGTATATTTTGGGGCAAAAGGAACTGTCAAACAGAAGTTGCTCCGTTTACCATTGAAAGACCTGGAAACACAGTTAGATCAAGATACATTTATACGTACCCACCGCTCTTTTATCATTAACCTTCATCATGAGTGGCAACTGGCTGGTAAGTCTAAACATTACTACTTTACACTACATAAGCTCAAGGAAACCATACCACTGGCTCGCTCTAAAGAGAAAGAAGTATTGGAGAAGTTTAAGGCAAGGCTTGTATAGCAATTAGGGCGATTTGCCCCAAAAACAGGCCATTCGTCCCAGCAATTGGATAATTATCGGCGTGAGGAGGGTTTGGGCAGTATATTTAACTAAAATAGTTATTTGAACCTTATAAATAGATAAATATATGTCATTGATGTTTTTACAAGCCTGCGCTCATTCAAAAAACCAAGGTAACAACAAGATAGAACCTTCCCAGAAAAGACAATCAAAACCCAGCAAGATGACTAAGACCAAAACTGATGAGACTCCCCAAGAAAAAAAGATAGGTTTGGGCTTGGTGATGTTTCATTGTATGTAATCCTAGAAACCATAAAAACGCCTCATCCTATATCTAATATAAGATGAGGCATATATTATGTATTATTTATGTTTTTATACTTCCAGTTCGGCTACTTCTTGTACCTGTTTTTTGTCAAGCTCTAACAAATAAGGAGCTGCCCAAATAGCGTAAGCATCTTTGGTATGTTGGGGTAAGTCTTTCCATCCAGTAATACGAGTACGACACTCAGGAGCCCCACATTGACATTGTGATGGAAAATAATCGATTTGATAGTTACGCATGGCGTAGTCAAGCGTTAACTCTTCGCCTTGAGCAATAGGCTTGATAGCCACAATATCATGCGCACCTGTTTCGTTTAAACGAATACCACAATTGGGGGCACAAGAGTGGTTTACTTTATGGATAATACCCTCATGGATTGCCCAGGTATGTTCTCCCATTTGAGATGCGTGTGAGTGGTTGCCTCCCAATAACTTGGCTATTCGTCCTTTCATTACCACATCTTCGGCTGCAAAAGGTTTGGTAACAATCATTCCTTCCCCTTTATTCTCCATTATCTTCAGTTCATATCCATCTTCTTCGAGTGTATTTAAAGGCACTTTGCCACCATTTAGTAAGTAAGAGAAATATTCATAGCGTTCTCCCAAGAAGTTTTGGGCTTTTTGGAGCATGCTGTCCATTGTTAAGCCACACTTGTATTGTTTGAACAAATCTGACTCCTCGAACAATGGAAATACCAAGGTCATAGTTAAAACATAAAATAAGTCGTGATCCATCTTATAGGTTTGACGACGTGGACGAGACCATTCGTTGGTAATAGATGCCTGATGTTTTTTCAACAAGGTCCAGTGAGGCACAAAACATTGCCATAAGCGTTGGCTGACGGTTTCTACCTCGTCATAGGGTGCTTCAGGAAAGTAGCCTACCAAAAGCTCTGCCAGAGGATCAAATTTGAGCACATTGTTTAGTGTATAATCGTTGAGTATGTCAGGATAGCCAAATTTAGCCATCAAACGATAGACTGCTGTTCCCAAGTCTCTCAAAACCTGGAGCGCTTGCAAAGGCGTAGGCACATTTTTTAGTTCCAGGGTAGAGTCCAAATCAGTTAAGAAAACCTCTTTACGAGCAAAGTCATATTCGAAATTACTCCATTCAGAAGAGTACCTATACAAACCCGCCGCTGAGAAATCATGCACCAGTTTACCTATTTTTCTCGCCAACAAGTTAATGGTTTGTAATCTAGTAGTTTCCAGCTCTGGTTGTCCATTTACCCCCAACGACGCACGTAATTTATCATAGTAAGCATCAGCCTTAGCATCTTTTCCTCTGTGTACTGCTGCACCATATTGAATACAAGACAAACGCATACTGGTAGGTTCAGGCGATAAGTTTACCACCACTCCCATAGGCTTTCCTTTAAACTGGTATTTGTCTTCGTATTGCACTACCATTAACGGTATAGTAGATGGCACTCCATGCTCTAGCAGTATACGAGCACTGTTAAATTCTAATAAAGCCCGCTCATGAAGAATTCCTCCAATAGGTGTAGCAGAACTATAAGCAATGGCATACTCGCCTTGCTGATTGATTCCCATGTGCGGAAAAGTAAGCATACTTTCAAGCGTATCGGTAGTAGGTGGGGTGGGAGCTTCACTGTGCAAGTTTGCCAGCACCCCCGAATGAATTTTGCCTTCGGGGCGAGGATTCCAAAACCCTACCCCTTTGATTTTAGCCGCTTTCAGTCGCTGCTCAGGCATTGCCTCTGTACTTGCCTCTTGCGTTAATATATGCCAGGCTACTCGCCCAGGCTGTTCAAATGGTGGGCACTCATTCCAGCCAATAAAAGACAAAATTTGCTGTAGTTCGTCTGTAGAAAGGTGAACCCCTTCAAATTGATGTGTGATTGTAAAGTTAGCTTTAGGTTTCATAAAATTATCTAAATATTTATGTTGAAGAGCCTCCTTGTCTCTTAACAAAGCTTTTACGTAAACCTCTGCAAGAGACCAGAAGGTCAAAAAATTAAGTTCGCGTCAGTGTTCTGTGGGAATGATTTTGGATAAAGTGAGTTTTACAAGAAAAGGTTGGGGTCTTGTACTTCTTTTTCTATTTTAAGTTCTACTGGCATGGCCATCTTGATATTATGCGCTTCAAACCGCTTCAATATCTCCATATTTACTTGAGTTTTACCTAGGCTGTATTTATCAAATTCTTTCCCTACCGTGGCAGCATCTTCGGGTTTCCATACTTTCACAGCATACCAGTAGTCTATGTCGTGTGAATAATCCCCTATACTATAGGTTGTCCAGGTATTCTTTTCGGTTACATCAAACTCAGCTGGTATTTCTTTCAGTATCTTCATCGCTGTTTCGAGTTGCTGGTGGGTAGTATCATACCTGAGACGAATGGTACAATTAATAAAGTAGCGTCCTCTGGCGTCCATGTTTTTAACTATGCCATCAGTAAACGTTTTATTGGGTATGGTAATACGCTCTCCCCAAAAATTGGTAATGACAGAAGAGCGTAGTCCTATTTCATCTACCCAACCATCTACTTTGCCTACTACGATGCGTTCGCCTACCTGAAAAGGGCGCTGTATAAAAATAGTGATTCCGCCAAATATATTAGCAATAGCATCTTTGGCTGCCAGAGCAAAGGCAATTCCGCCAATACCTAAACTTGCCAAAATGGCTCCTATATTATACCCTGCGTTGCTCAATCCTATAATCACGGCAAATACCCAGGCAAATAATTTTACCACTACTTTAAGAATCGGTAACAATTGTGTATCAAGCCCTTCTTTTCGTTTAAACAACCTCACCAAGTATCCCTCATGTACAGCGTTGTACACACGTACTATCATCCAGGCAATAGTCAAAGTAATACTGACATGATACAAACTGTTAACACTACTGGAAACAAAAGAAGATAAGTTTAAAGCATTTAGGCTTGCACGAAACCCCATGAGCATCATGACCATCACCAAGGGTTTGGAAACACTATGAATGATCTTTGATTGACCTTCAGGCTCTAGATGTTTAATAAGTCTGGACAGCCATTTTTTTAATAGCCAAGTAATAATAAAAGCTCCTAAAATAGTCGCTACAATAAACAAAGAAGTGAGTATCCATTGCTCAAGTGTATTTCCTAATACAACTTGTTGAAAAAACTTATTGTCGAAGATTTTTAACATTTTATTTTGACTGATTAGGTAAAGTATTATTAAGTTATTTATTACACTAAGTAGCAGCAAGTCCTTAGATACCGATGAATATCGGTGCAATTAGCTACAAGCAAAGATAACTCTCTCATAATATGATAGTTATACTTGCATATTAGGTATATTTAATTTTGTCTTGGTACATATATATACTCTGGACACTACATAAGTAAAGTCTTATTTTGCACCTTTTGCCCTTTAACTTCTCTTACAAATTTACCTTGTAGAAAACCATAAAGTTTTTAAAATTACTAATAAGTAAAGTAATACTGAACTAACCATTGCTCAGGTTATAGTGTACTTATTTTCAAAAGACTGTAGAAAATGAAAAACCGAATAAGTAAAGTAGTTTATGGTTTGGACATACCACTCCCTTCAACTCTTTGTATATTTTAATAAAAGGTTGTAATATCAACGCTATTTTCTACGATTAAAAAATTTAATGGCTTATTTATATGTGTGTCAGTATCAATGGTTTGAGTTCTCTAAGAACACCATTGATTAGGCGGGTAATACTCTGTTATTAAAAAGGAAAAACAGTATTATTTAATGAATTACAAAGTAGTGAAATATCATAAACTCTCAAAACAAACGGGTGTTTTTATTATTGTCTTGAAGCCAATGTACCTGTTTGTAACCGTTAATTTTAATTGATAAAATACAGGTAAAATCTTAGGTGCTGGAGCATACTTTTACAACAGCAACGAGTTGTGCTGTATCCACCAACACAACTACTTATTATTCTGAGGTATATTCTTTGGTAATTTTAATATAACCAGGGTAACGAATGGTACCTCCTAAAACCTTAAAAGAAGGCTTGGCTCTGATCTTAACTCTGGAAGCTGACGAACCAAAACCTGCCATATTAAAGGCAAACTTAAGCAATGCACTACGCGACTTGCCACGCATCGCTTTTTTCAGGTCGAGGTTTACTTTGAGCGGCAATATATTAGTACCTTGGGCAGGAACTTCAAACCTTTGCTTGCTCTCCCCTTCTGCCATTTTCACATCATCTATATACAAAATCCACCTAAGCTCATTTAACCCTGCCGTTTTTTTATTAGGATTTTTCACCTCTATATTGGCGGTTAGGTCCATAGGTAAAGACGAGTTACGGGCAAATGCCAGCGTAATTCTTCCCGCATCTAACAAGTTAAGGTCGGTCAGGCTTTTCACCTTGTCTATGCGTACATTGGCAAGGCTTATATCTTGCAACGATTCGAGTCTAAACTCGCATTTGGACAAAACTTTTCCTTGACGTATAGAGCGGCAAGAGGTACTGACAGAAAGTAGACTCAGCAGTATAAAGACGTAGAGTTTAGACGTTTTCATATTAAATAATCTTTTTTTAGTAATTGATAGAAAACCACATTGGTTTCATAGTAATAGGCTTTCTTTAGGAAAGTAAGCCCTATTTTTTGTAAAATATATTGTGATTTGACATTGTCTTCGGACGCAATACCTACAATTTTATCCAGAGATACCTCAGTAAACCCATAATGCACCAGTGCTTGACTTACCTCAGTAGCGTACCCCTGCCCCCAATGTTCTTTGATTAAACGATAACCAATTTCGATCAAGTCCTGATTATCTAAGTGTTTGAGGCAAACCCAACCCATCAATTGGTCACCTGCCTTGCGTACTACAGCCCACATGCCTAAGCCAGGGTATTTTGAATAATATTCGTTGATAAAGTATAAGGTACGTTTTTTTGAGTACTCATAGGTTTGGGGTTTACCATCAGTAATGTATTTCATTACTTCAGGGTCGCTATTCATTTGATATATAAGCTCAACATCACCCTCGACAAACTCTCGTATATAACAACGCTTGGTTTCCAGTATTTTTTTCATGATGCAAAATTTCTGCATTACCTATCCTGATAATACTCATGCCCCTGCATATCTATATAAAACTCTTTATCTTTGAATCGTACCAGTGCCAAGCCTTGGCTATAATCATGGTACTCATAAAATATTTCGCCAAAACCATCGTATTTAAACTCAACCATGACCTTACCCTCACGATTAATAAATCCCATTTTTCCTTTTTGCCATACTGGTGCAAACCCTGCCTGAAACCCTGCCCGGTCAGAGATATTGAGCATGTCATAAAAATGTGCATGGGTATGGTACTCATATTTAAATGGAATGACTGTTCTGCCTTTTTTATTGATAAACCCTACTTTATTGAGTTTAACTGCCAAAGCGGCTCCTTCATTGAAATTAAACACTTGATCATATTGAAAAGGAATGGCCAAGCCCCCACTCTTGTCTAAAAAACCCCACTTTTGCCCTTCCTGGTTTTTAGTGTCATACTTTTGCACTGCTACTAAGCCTTCCTTGAAATCATTGAAAGTATAGTATCCCAACGGAATCACTACTTGACCATCAATACCTATAAAACCTTGCTTCATTGCTTCTGCTGGAACCTTGCTATTGAGCCTTACTCTGGCAAGTCCTTCTGAGAAAGCAGCCGAAGAATAGTATTTCTCTTTCTTGAACAAAATTTTACCCTCCAGATTGATATAACCATAGCCTTGGTCTTTATTGAGGCGAACCAACGCAACGCCGTTATTAAAACGGGTAGCATAATTAAAAGAAGGTTTGATGGTAAACTTACCTTGTTTGTCAATATAACCATATTTGGCAATTGCACCAGGTTTACCTATCCAGGGTAGCGCCATAAGGCCTTGACTAAAAACGTGACGTGACGCTTCGGGAAGCGGTATAGGAGGAGTTTTGATTTGAAAAGGGATGATTGTCTTGCCAGTTTTGTCTATAAAGCCCCCTACATTGCCCCAACCTTCTCGGTTTTGTTCTACATATATCCAGCCCTTGTGTACACTGTGCGCCCAATCATATTTTATGGGTATTACTACCTTTCCCTTCATGTCAACAAATCCATACTTCTCGTCTTTATTACTTACCCTGGCAAGTCCTTCATAAAAAGGGCTGGCATTGGCATAGATACAAGGGATAATAATTTTTCGGTTTTTATCGCAAAACCCCCATTGATTGCCTTTACGATAAGGAATAAGTTGGGGAAGCTTTTGGGCAAAGGTGGTGTAGGATGTCAAAAAAAGACTGAAAATGAGGGGTAAATAATTTTTCGCATTAATCTTCATAATATTCATTGCCTTGCATGTCTATATAAAACTGTTTTTCGCCCTGTTTGACTAAAGCCAAACCTTGACTGTAGTGATGGTATGGAAAAATCACGGCACCAAAACCATCGTATTTAAAATCAATCACCGTTTGTCCTTTACGATTGATAAAGCCCATTTTGTTTTGTTTCCAAACCACACAGTAATTGTTATGAAAACCAGTAAAACCTGGTACATGTGTTATATTGTAAAAATCTTGGTTAAAGTCATACTGAAATGGAATCACTAATTTGCCTTTACGGTTAATGAAGCCCACTTTTTTGTTTTTAACTACCAAAGCCAAGCCATTATTAAAGTTATAGGCAGCTTCATAAATAAACGGAACCACTACTTGACCTTGTTTATCCATAAAGCCGGTTTTTTTTCCGTTAGAAATACTCACCAATCCCTCGCTAAAGTCTTGAAAAGTATAATATTTAATAGGAATTATAACTTTACCAGAAGTATTGATAAACCCCATCAAATCATTTTTTCTCACCTTGGCTCTACCTTCTACAAAAGCTGATGCAGTATAATAATTATCTTTAAAAACTACCTTACCTTTTTTGTTAATGTATGCGTGTGTGCTATAGTTCTTAAGCTCAGTAGCTGCCAGTCCATTTTTAAACTGAGTAGCATAACCTAATGATGGTTGAATTACAAATTTACCGCTTTTGTTTATGTAACCATATTTGGTGTTATTAAATGGTTCAACTTTCCAAGGAATTGCCATAAGCCCCTCACTAAAAAAATACCGCTCGCTTTCGGGCAATGGCACGGGAGGCGTTTCTAAACGAAAAGGCACTACTATTTTTCCTTGTTTATCAATAAACCCACCTACATTGCCCCACTTAGGGCTTTGTATTTCAGCATAAATCCAGCCATCGTGTACATTATGCGCCCAATCGTATACAAATGGAATCACTACCTTCCCTTTTGAGTTGATAAACCCAAAATTCCTCTCTTTATTACTTACTCTGGCCAACCCTTCGGCAAAGGGGCTGGCGCTGGTATAAACACAGGGAATGATTACTTTTTTGTTTTTATTGCAAAAACCCCACTGATCACCTTTACGGTAAGGAATGAGTTTGGGTAGTTTTTGAGCATTTACATTTAGATATAATACAGATAAAACTAAGGTAAAGTATACCAGGTAGGGATATTTATTTTTCATAAAAGTAAACCATCATTATTTACAAAAGTTAAGCAAATTTATGTTATCACAACGCATGCTAAAAAGGAATATTCTATGAATTAATACGCTACAATAATTTACAATATATAAATTTGTGGTTTGGTCTGGTGTTTTATAACTTATCTGGAGTTTTATTTTGTCCATTTTTTATAAAACATTATACTTAACATAATTATGCTCTATCTATAATGCCCACTAATACTTATAAGATTTTTAATAAAGACTGCTTAAGCTTATCAGGAGTTGCTCCCCAAAGCATCGACGCATTGGTGACTGACCCACCTTATGGTATTGGTTTTCAGGCGCACGAATGGGACAAAAGTTTGCCCAATAAACAAATATGGTCGGATTGCCTGCGAGTGATGAAACCAGGCGCTTTTGGGTTGGTATTTTCGGCGGTAAGGCTCATGCACAGGCTCATGGTAGACTTGGAAGATAATGGATTCATAATCAAAGATGTATTGTTTTGGGTATACTTGAATGGTATGCCCAAAAGCCGTAATGTGGGGCTCAATATTGATAAAAAACTAGGGGTAGACAGTAAAATAGTAGGTAAGTACACTTATATGCAAGGATATAAAAAAGGTGGGGCAGACTCGTACACCAACCCACAACAAAAAAACAAGTACAAGCCTTCGTCATCTTTGGGAAAAAAATACGATGGGGCAGGGTTAGGAATCAAACCAGCCTATGAGCCCATTATACTTATCCAAAAACCATTAGAAAAAGGAATGAATGTGGCTGAAAACGTAATTAAGCACGGAACAGGCGCCTTAAACCTGGAAGAAACCCGCATACCGTTTGAAGATGGTGAAGGTGAAGTTGGGCACAATCCGCACCCCAAGGGCAGGGTAGCAGCTAATATTATACGTACCGAAACAATGGATGATGGGTATGATAAGTTTTTTACTGTGCCTAAGGTACGCCAACATGCCGATGACTACAATATACACCCTACGCTCAAGCCTGTATCATTGATGCAGCACTTAGTTAAGCTACTTACTTTTGAGCAACAAACCGTGCTCGACCCATTTGCAGGGAGTGGCAGTACAGGGGTAGCAGCCTTAAGCTTACAAAGAAACTTTACTGGGTTTGAGCTCAACCCCGAATATGCCAAGATAGCCCAAAAACGTCTCAAAGCTGCCCAATTGCCCTAAACAACCTATTTTGGCAAATATTTTCTTCCCAATCCTTCTCTAATTCTTTCCAGGTTGCGGATAGATGATGAACTGATGTGTTCAAATTGTTGATCACAGTTGATAAATATAAGTTTAATATCGGGCTTCATATCTTCCATAAACCTCAACTGGTTTACTTCATAGTCCAGGTCATCACCATTGCGTAAACCCCTGATGATTGTCATATCAGTGTCTGTTTCTTTGCTACTGGCATAGTCAGTAAGTAAGCCTGTAAAGGTCTCATACTGACGGTACTTGAGTACGCTGGAATCTTCTCCCATTTTATCATTATTGTGTTTTTCAGGATTGATCCCTTTAGCAATAATTACCTTGTCAAAGACTCTTTCAGCTTTCTGCAAAATATTAAGATGGCCATTGTGAAATGGGTTAAACGACCCAGCATAAATGCCAATCTTAGGCTTATGCTGCTCTACATACTCTATCAGGTTTTGTAGGTTATGTGCATTTTTAGGATAACGTTGGGCAAACTTTCTGAGCAACTTAAGTCTTCCTTGTTTATAAAACTTATAGTCAACCATTTGGTATTCCTTAAAAATCTGAAACTCCCATTTTTGTAACTCAGCAAAAGAACCGCTCTCTACAATGTGCATATCCAAGGAGCAAAACACTTCCGAAAGTTGACTTTTGGGTTCATGGGTTTTGGTATCCAGTATCATTTCCCGAACAATTTGTGCATCAGGATAACGTGCTGTAACCATTTTATCAAGCAATTGGGCAGACTTTTCCTCATTATCATTGGCAAGAGGTTCATACACTATATCATGAAAAAAAGCAGTTAATAATAAAATATGACGTGCGTGGTCATTGATGCCGTCAAGTGCATATAATTTTTCTATTTCATCTATCAAAAACTGTAGGTGTGTTTCATTATGATAAAAGCGATGGGGAGACTGCCAATGCTCGGCAATTACATCTACTTGTTTGATGCCAAATAAGGCAAACAAAGATGCATACTTTTGATATAAACTTTCAGCCATGTTATTAATAAAGATTGGAATTGTAGCGCAATGTGCTTACAAAAAAACAAAAAGAACCCTAAGTATCAAAAAATGCCCTTTGCCAAATTTATTACTTGGGTTGCTTGCCTGAATGATGTTTTTCGTAATTGGCTATGAGTTTTTTAAGCTTTTCAATGCGTATTTGTGATTCGTCAGGAACTTTTTTTGATATTTTTATAAATAAATCACATTCTCTTGGCTCTACGGTTTCATTATTTATTATTTGTACTTCTCCGTTGATTTGTTGTGCTATAAAATCCTTAATTTGGGGTATAAATCGCTGAGCAATAGTAATCAAAATATCAGGTTGCACAGAGTCTGGTGGGTGGTTAAAACTAATCTCTGCTTCGTCATTGCTAACCTCTTGCATAAAAGAAATTACATCATCGTAAAAACGCATTTCCAACTCTACTTCACTTTGTAACATCATCGTTATGGGGGAGCTTTCTATAGGATCAACAGGTTGTTTTACTTCTTGGAGTGGCTCTTCTTGGGCTAGTTGGGCAAACTGTTGAAGCGTCAGTTCAATACACTCTGTCACTGCTTGGGTAACACCCTGGTTCAGGTCAAAACATAAAATATCCAAACAAGCCTTACTAAACTCTGAGGGGTGTTGTGCTACAGTAATATTGCTCATTGCCAGTACCTTGCCTAGAACAATCCCTGTTTTTACAGAGGTTTTACTTTGATGCTGAAGATGTTTTTTCACCTGCTCAAGTAGGTGAACAATTGCTTGGGCTGTTTGGGCGTTTACTTTTGATTTTGCCTGAATGATAGCCGCAAGCGTAGTAGCATTAAAAGTAGGTAAAGCAATATTTGCCAGGCAACCTTCCAACTGTTGAGGGGAGATATTCCATTGTTCAAGCTCTTCAGTATTGCTCGTAAAAATAGCTGTAAACCTTGGGTGCAGTTGATGTATAGTAATACCGTTTGGCGCTTGCAGGGGAAAATGTAACAAACTATCTTCCAGTATAGGTAACAAGTGCTGCCAGTCATTTGTACTTGCTCGCTGACAATCGTCAAAGATAAGTGTGTGCCCTTCTGCCATTGCTTGATATATCAAGGCAAGGGTAGTGTTATCAACAATTTGGCTTGATACTGATACTATGGGTTGTTGTAGTAAGCAGGCCAGATAGCGGGCGTAGGTTGTTTTTCCTGTATTAGCTCCTCCTTTCAAGTGTACAAAAACCCCAGACTTGATGTAATCAATGCTTTTTTGCATTACCCACTCTATCTGTGGCGTATCAATCAAGTCAGGCGGAAAGCTCAACTTAGTGTTTTTTTGAGGGGTGTTTTCCTGTTGCTTTTCTGACATAGAGCAATTTACGAAACCTGAATGAAAAAATAAATTTATCCTAAAATAACTCTTAAGTGTCTTTTCAAATGAACTGTTTCTATGGTTTTTTGTGCCTGTTTTATCAAAAACACACTTTAGTATAAAAAAACAAATACTTAGTATAAACAGGGTAACAACTGCTGTCAATAAGGGGTACTAGACATAGACAACATGATTAATTTTCAGATACAGAATAAAGAGGGTTTAAAGTTTATTAAGATGATGATAGCCTGCCAAAAAATTTGGCAGGTTATTTTTTTTGTACCCAATTCAGGTAACCGCTATTTTCATCATTTGGTCAATACTTCACTTATGCACGCCATACTGCTTTAAATTTTCAAAGGTGAAAGCAGCAAATTCATACACTCGTTAAAGCTCGGCTTAATGCATCTAACCTACAGTTTCTTGTAAACAAGCGCTTACAAATAACAAAAGCCTTGTAACTTAATTGTTACAAGGCTTTTGTTATTCAATATTTGTCCGACAATCTTACTGATTGGTTAGTTTCATGTCTACCCTACGGTTTTTCTTACGCCCAACCGCTGTTTTGTTATCAGCTATAGGCTTGGTTTCGCCAAAGCCAGTGCTTTCTATTCTCGACTTGGCAATGCCTTTCTTGATCAAATAATCTGCTACTGCTTTTGCCCGATCTTTTGAAAGCGTCAAATTAGCGTCATCATCGCCCTGGTTGTCAGTATGACCTTCTAAGTAAATCTTGGTGGAGGCATACTTTTTCAATAACTCAGTCAATTCATTTAATACAGGGAAAGACACTGGGTTAATAATTGCTTTTCCAGGAGCAAATAACACCTTACTGGCACGTTCAAGTACTTCTGGGCAGCCTCGGTTATCTTTTACACCAGGTACATCAGGGCAGTTATCTACCTTATCAGGTACGCCGTCTTTATCGCGATCAGGGCAACCGTTAAACTTGGCAAGCCCAGCTTTCTTCGGACAGTCATCTTTTTTGTCAATGATTCCATCCCCGTCTGTATCTGGGCAACCATTGTACTTGGTAGAGCCTTTTACATCTGGACAATCATCTTTTTTATCAGGAATGCCATCACCATCAGAGTCTGGACAACCTTTGAGTGTAACCAAACCTTTTACATCTGGGCAATCATCGTCTTTGTCAGGCACTCCATCTTTGTCAGAGTCTGGGCAACCTTTCAGGTTAATTTCCCCCTTAGTATTTGGGCAATCATCGTCTTTATCAGCCACCCCATCGTTGTCTTTATCTGGACAACCTTTGGTTTTTTTACCACCTTTTACATCTGGGCAAAGGTCTGCTTTATCTGGAATTCCATCTTTGTCACGGTCAGGGCAACCATCTGCACCGTCTCCACCAGCCTTATTAGGGCAACGGTCTACCAAATCAGGTACCCCATCTTGGTCGGCATCAGGCAAACAACCAAATGCATCTACATCCAGGCGTAGTTTTACTGGCACCCTGGTATTGTTTTCAAGCGTAACAAAAAATTCAAAGTAAGGGCGAGGATCGAGATTTTTTTTCTTTTCGTCTATTACTCCTACCAACGAGTCAATTTTTAATATTTCAGCTTCTTTGGCAGCAATGTCTGCCTTTTTCTTTTTTCTGGCATCGCGTCCTTTTACCTTTTTTTTGTCTAGTTTGTATAGTTCACGCTTTTTTTTCCTTTTAGTGTTTAATAAGCCCGCCCGCTCTCTTAATACAGATCCTAACTCATGCTTAAATTTCCCCTGCAGGTTTTTAGGCAAAGGTACCCACATTTTCTTTCCGTTGACCGTAATGTATGCTTCTCTCCCTTGCACACGTGTGTGTGTATCTGGGCATTTATCCTTTCCCCCTGATTCGGGTACACCATCTCCGTCGCGATCGCCCCTATAGGCCGCATACGTAGAGGGAGTTACTTGAGCCATAGTATCGGCAATGCCCAAAAACAGCACTCCTAATACAAAAACTAAGTATTGGAAGTTTTTTTCATAATTCATAAATCTGTATTTTTAAAGTTGGTGATCAATGTTTAGTGAAAAATAAAGTAATCCTAAAGAAAGCAGTATCTGTTTTTTTTGAAGAAGTACAGCAATCAGATACGAAGTTCAATAGATTAGCTACGCAGAACTTGAACTGAAGGTCTACGGTTAGGTTATTTTTATAGTTTTACTTAGTTTAAACAAATGAAATTCTACAGTTTGTTTTTTGTTTAGCAACATGTTCGCCTCATAAACAGGAGTATCCTTGGTATGCACTTGTTCAAAAGCCATCACCTGAACTCAAAAAGCAACTTGTATGTGTTGACATCAGCCTAAAAACAATACGTTAAAGACCTGTACTAAACCCTGTGAACGAACCACAGGATTTAAAATAATGAAATTTTAATATATTTTAAAAACAAACTTAGTAAGGTTCACATTAAAGTTACATAAAAACATGCAGGAAGAAAAAAAACACTTGTTTCGAAGTATGCTACCTGGGTTAGTGTTGGCGGGAGTAATGTGGCTAATAAAGCTTCTGGAAACCCTTTCGGGTAACAGTTGGAGCAAATATGGTTTATACCCCAAAGAAATATTTGGTATCAAGGGTATACTCACGATGCCGTTTTTACACGCCGATTATGCGCACCTTATTGCCAACACTATTCCGCTTGTTGTATTGCTCACTTTTATACACATCAACTACCAGGAATCTGCCAAAAAACTACCAGGTTGGCTAATTTTTGCCAGTGGTTTATGGACCTGGAGTTTTGCTCGCCCTAGTTTTCATATTGGTGCCAGTGGGCTGGTATATGGCCTGATTAGTTTTGTATTGTTTAGTGGTTTTATACGGCGTGACCGCCCTTCGTTGGCTTTATCGTTTTTGGTGATCTTTTTATATGGAGGGTTTATTTGGGGAATGTTGCCACAAGGAGGCAATGTGTCTTGGGAGGGGCATTTGTCGGGAGGAATAGCTGGATTTATTTTTGCCTTTGCTTTTAGTAAGCCTAGCGAAGACGAAACAGAAATAGAAGATGATCTGGTAGCTGAAGAATTACCCCTCCCCAACAATGTAAACACCTCTTCTTCTTACATTTACTTTTCTCCTCCTACATCCTCGCAAAACCCTGAGGTGCCCCCTCAAAACTTTCACCTCAACTACCTTTATTATGAAGAAACTGAGCTAAGTCAAAAAACAGACTGAAGAAACTCCGACCAATTGCTTATACAATCAGTCGGAAATAATGATTATTTTACCGAAACTCTTTTTTCTTCTAATGCTGTTTTGTACGCCAGATACTTTTTCTTAAAACGTTCAAAATCAGCTTTATCAGTCAAGTCTTGAATGCTTTCCAAGGCAGTATCCCCATAGCTATCTAATCCCATCTCTAGAGCACGCAAGGCATACGACTTGTACAATGGCGCCGAAAATGGGTTTCTTCTTACAGCATTGGTTACAATTTTATAGGCCTTGTCTATGTCTTTTTTAGCGTTTAGATAAAAGTCTGTTACTGTCAAAATTACCTCCTCAGAGAAAGGTGCAGCATTCACGGCTTGCTTAAAATATTCCTCTGCTTTTTTATGGTCGCCAATGTTGTACCAGGCTACTCCCATAAAATACGGCTTTTTGTTACGATGCAATGTGCCCAACTCCAGTTGATCTACAAACTGCAACAACAGATCATTTTTTTCTTGTGCCTTCAACAACCGAAGATAAGCGTGGTTTATCTCTGCTTTAATGTAATTATCTAGTTTCCTAACTTTAAGGGTTTTGTATATCTCCTCCGCTTTAGTCACTTTTTCCTGATCAAGGTAATAATTCATTAAGTCGGCAGCTGCCCAAGTCTTATAGTTGGGAGCTTGTATAGCACTATAAGTATCTTTTAGGTTTTGTTCATTCAGGTACTTATGACGATAGTGTAATAATATAAATTTCTCTTCATCGGTATTTAACGCTACAGTATCTGTAAAAGCCCCCATTACTTTTTGTGCCAAACTTAGTGCTACACTGTCGTTTTTTCTATGCGTTCCCTTTTTCTCAGCTTGCCTTGCCAATGCTTCTTTCCAATTTTCTATGGCTCCCTTTATATCTCCCTTTTCGCTCAAAGCTATGCCTAAATAAATAGTAGCCTGGGTGTTTTGTAGTTTTTTAGCCGTTTTTAAGTAAGAAATAGCAGGCTCATAAGCCCCTTGCTCTAGCAACCAAAGTCCCAGTACTGCATTATAATAGCCGTTACTTTTGGTAGCAGGTATGCTTGCCAGAGAGTTGATCCCTTGAGAAATGTTGCCACCATAGTATTGAAAACAAGCCCGCACATACTGTAGATAGTAGGCATAGTCTCGATTGTCTTTATTCGATTCTATTTTTCGCGTTTCCTTTGCCAAAACACTATCTATGGCCTTATTGTCTCGTTTTCCGGCACGGTTAAGCAGATAATTGTACAAATAGGCAAATTTTTCCCCGTTTAGCTGGGGATTTGTTTTCAATTGCTCATCTAATGGTTGTTGATAAGAAGTTTGATAAAGGTTATACAAAGCAATATGATTACTTTTGGTGGCCAAATCTTGCTTACCTTCCCCATTTTGTAGTTTTTTAGGATCAAACTGCTCGGCTTTTTTAAAGGCAAGGTAAGCCATCAGATTGTTTTTAGGAATCAATGAACCATTAGCCAATGAGTCGGCTTTCTCAAAGTAATAAATAGCTGAGTCACCCACTTCTGTTTGACTATATGCCAACCCAAGGTTATTATTGAGCTCCATGCTACCTGGAAACTCCTTTACTCCTTCGCGTAAAGTAAATACAGCATCAATGTATTGTTCTTCTTTGGTGTATATTTCGGCGAGTCGGCTATAGGCATACTCAGTAGGCTTACTGGTAATGGCGTGTTGCAAATGAGTAATGGCTTCTACCAGTTCTGTCGAGCCATCTATTTTTAGGTTTGCCAATGCATAGTGTGGCTGATGCGTATAAAAAAAGTATTGGGTAGCAAGTTTGTAATGCTCCATAGTGAGGCGTTTGTTGCTGTGTGCCCAATAAGTAGAAGCCGCCAACGAATGATACCCCGCCAACATTTGTTCTCTTTGAATTTGCTTAGAAGCAGAGTAAAAGCCAAAAATAAACACCAAACCCACCAAACGTAACATGGGATGAGGCATAAACTGTCCCTGATACGCTACTTTGGTAAGGTCTACTTGTTGCCCCATATAAGCCCCCAGGTTTACATAAACATACACTACATAACCCACTCCATAGCCTATATGACTAAACAGAATAACATCGCGTATTACCGAATTAATCGCGTCGTTTCCAATAGCCTGGTAATACCCAATAGTTGCAAAAGCAATGATGCCTAAAGCAAGGTAAAGCAAGCCCCCTTGTGGGTTGAAAGAGATGAATTTACTGATAGTAACTCCTCGGCGGCGATACCCCCAAATACCCAGAACAGCCGACACAACCAACAACCAATAAAGGTCGATATAGAGAATGTCAAAGTCTATGTTACCCCGGTCTTTTAAGAAAATAAGCACCAGGTTACCCAAATAAATAAAAGAGATAATACCAAAGTGAATACTATTGGTTTTGTTACCAGGGTTATATTTAGCAATTAAATGGAAAAAACCATATATAATGTCATGCCCTACAATGGTAATGAATACAAAAGTGAGTGCTAAAGGTATGATCCAGCTAAACGTACTTAAATACATCACTGGAAAATTAACTGTACTGGCGACACTTATCCATATACCCAACCCTATGGTAATGGCAATAAAGCTAAGCAAACGGGGCAATAACCCTAAATACTTGCCAAAAGACTGGAAGTAATAACTGGTAAGCCCATACAAGGCAATACAGATAATAAGGAAAAGGCTATCGCCAAATGAGTCACCTAGGTAACCAAATCCAAATTTTGACAAAAAGAACATAAAAATAGCCATCCCGGCGAAATACCACAGGCGTTGCAAACTACTGATCACTGTAAGTAACACACACATTGCCAATAAAATAAAGCTCCCATAAACAAAGCGTGTGGGTGTATCTAAGGTTTTGGTAAACGTTTGAAAACTTTCTTTCACCACATAAGACACTCCTTCTATTGGAATATTAAATATACCCTTGGTATAGGTGTTTAACTTTACTGGAATTACGTCAAGTTTTTGATTGGTTGTCCAGCCAAAAACATTGTCTGTTCCTTTTGTATAATGATACATGCACCAGCTCAGTGCTCCCAAAAATACCACCAATAGTAATGTATATAGTACACGAGGGGTTTTATTCCATTCTCGCCAAAAAATCAAAGTCTTCATGTGTTTCTTATTGTGACAATTATGCTTCTTTCTTTTAAAGATTTCGTCTGCCTATACTCAAACCACATAGTTCAGTAGAGTATTTTATCACGATTAATGGAGGATGTCAATCCAGAGTAAAATTTAAGTTGCTGATTATTAAATACTTGCATAAGCATTGGTAAGCACCAAGCAAAACACTCAGGCAATCATCCCCCTAATCATTATTCAATACTTTGGGCACCAATATGTGGTCTTGATCTGCTTTAGGTGCTAGTTTCAATGCCGCTGACTTGTTTAAGGCATTATTGGGAATATCTTCACGAAGGTTATTCATTTCACCCGACATAAAACGCAATGGTTCTACCCCCTCTGTATCTAGCTCTTTGAGTTTTTCTACCCAGTCCAAAATTTGATTCAAATCACTCAAAACAGCTTCTTCTTCTGTTGCTGCTATATCAAGCCTTGCCAATTGAGCTATTTTATGAAGCGTTTGACGATCGACGTTCGGTTGCGAGTTGGGGTTCATGGTATTTTTTGAGTTCATTATCTATCACAGTAAAAGTTTGTTGTTTCAACATGGCCAAATCATCCATAGTCAACCCTTGGGTTTCTATTGGTTTATGCACGATAGCCTTGCCCTTGTGCCAGTTAGGTAGCGAATCGTTGCCCAGTATTTTCCAGTTATAAGGCATTGTTACAGGTACTATAGGTACTTGTTTTTCTATGGCAATCTTAAAAGCTCCATCCTTGAATCTTTGTAGTTTTGGGGCCTTTTTTGAACGTGTCCCTTCAGGATACATTAGTATACTAAAGCCCTTATCCACTGTATCTAGCGCCTTCTGAAGCGCTTGGTAAGACTGAGTTTTACTTACCCGATTTACCGGAATATGTAAGCGTGAAAACATAAAACCAAACAACGGAATTTTCCCTAATTCTGCTTTACCCATAAACGAGTAAGGACCTCGTACAACTAGCCCCATAGCTATAATATCAAGCACAGAGGTATGGTTGGCACAATATACATAAGATTTTTTACTCAAGGGTTTGGTCTCATAAGTGACCTTGTAAGGGATAAAGCCACCCACAAAAAAGCACCTTGCCCACAAGTTGTTCAATTGCTTGATAAAACGCCGCCCCGGTTGATAGAAAATAATGATGATAAACAGAGGAAGTAATAACAGGAAAGGAATGGCAAAACAAAGTAAAAGCCATATTCTGTATAGTTGTCTAAACCATTTCATTGTATATAAAAAAAACGTGTAGAAAGGATAAAATTATCGACATTAAATTCAACTTATACTAGGATTAAAGTGATTACCTGCGGTGAGCTCGTCACAGCAAGCTGCCCCGATGAGTCGGGATTTATAAATAGACTCGGTTTTAGGATTTACGGGATTAGCTGAAGCAGAGCTCAGCACAGCAAAGCTGTAGCTTCGGTTGATTAATGTTGGTATTCAGACAATTAGTCAAAATCCATCCTCAAAACCATTTTTGTTTAAGTATAAATACAGTCTGGAAATTTTATCAGGGGCAAAAATAGAAATTTAGCCCTATAGTTTAAAATTATGATTAAGTATTATCCCGATTAATCTTTAGGCAACCCTTTAATCTCTTTAAGGTGCTTTACCATCAGGGTACCAGCACGAGCAGAGGCACCTGTCTCACCCATCAGGTCTTTTAGTGTTGTGTAATGTTGCATTACCTTAGCTCGCTTGGCACCTCCTTTTACCAGTTGTGTAAGTTCTTGTGTTATATTATCGGCAGTACATTGTTGTTGAATTAATTCCTTCACTGCCTCCTTGCCCAATACCAGATTTACCAAAGAAATATAAGCTACTTTAATCAAGCGTTTGGCTATGGAAAAAGAAAAAGCATTGGTTTTATAAACAACCACTTGTGGCACCTCAAAAAGCCCCGTTTCTAATGTGGCTGTGCCAGAAGTCACTACAGCTGCTTCTGCCTGAGTAAGTAAATTATAAGCATCTTCATAAATAATTTTTACTTCAGGGTAATGAACCACTTCTTCATATAGTTTTTCGGGTAAGTTGTTTACTCCTGCTACTATCAATTGATGGGAAGGAAAAGCTCCTGCATTGCCTAACATTATAGGCAACAAGCGTTCTACTTCTTGCTTACGACTACCCGGCAACAACGCAATGATTGGACGGTCATCGAGTCCATGTTGGGCTCTAAACTCAGGATTGGGAGTAAAGTTAGCTATAGCGTCCAACAAGGGATTGCCAACATAATCTACCTCATAGTCAAACTGTTGATAAAACGCTTGTTCGAAAGGGAAAATAACAAACATGCGGTCTATGTTTGCCTTGATCTTATAAGCTCGCTTGGTGTTCCAGGCCCACACTTTAGGCGAAATATAAAAAAACGTATTGAAACCATGTTTTTTTGCAAACTTAGCAATACGTAAGTTGAACCCGGCATAATCTACCAACACCACTACATCAGGCTGGTAGTTCAAAATATCCTGCTTACACAACTTCATAAACCCCCGGATTCTACCTAGGTTTTTAACCACTGAGACAAAACCCATAAAAGCAGTTTCACGGTAATGTTTCACCATACTCCCCCCTACTTTTTGCATTTCATCTCCTCCCCAAAACCTGAATGCTGCTTCATCATCATGTTTTTGAATGGCTTTCATCAAGTTCGACGCGTGCAAATCCCCCGAACGCTCTCCTGCAATTACATAATACTTCATACTTTTATCAAAAGTGGTGTCGCTGCAAAGGTAAGTTTTTTTTAGTTTTTCGTGGGTTTGAAAATAAACTTCAGGCTTAGGCAGGTTGTATGCTTAGGTCAATGCCCAGCAAACGCCCCAAATCATCTTTAAATAAATAGATGATCGCCGAAAATACCACAAAGACCAACAAGCGATAAATCCATATTTGTACATTTTTGTAACGAGTAGCAAATCGGGCACCCAAAAAAGCTCCTAAGCCCTGCCCACAAGCTGTAATCCCCCCTAATTTCCAATTTACTTCATTATCAGCAACAAAAATAATAAGCACCGGAAGCGCATATACCAACACTATGACTAGCTTGACAAAGTTAGCGTAAGGCAAACTAAAATCAGCCCTCAATACTAAAATAGCCAACAAAATAATACCAATGCCAGCCTGAATAAACCCTGCATATACTCCAGCAAAAAATAACAGTATAAGGGTAAGTGGATGTTTGTGTTTATTACTGGCTATATCTGCTTCCTTGAACCAGCGTTTTGGTTTGACCAAAATCACAAAAAACATGACAATCATTAAGTATTTGATAAACTGCTTCAAAAAAGCTGGATCGGTGCGTGTAGCAATAAAAGCTCCAAAAAATGCCCCTACCACACACACACCTATTGGCAACTGGCTATCTTTGATGTCCATTTTTTTATTTCTTACAAACGTACCAACTCCCACAATGCTTTGTACTAAAGTAGCTACCCGGTTAGTACCATTGGCTATATTGGCAGGCAAACCTGCTGCCATGAGAAGTGGCAACATAATTAGGCTACCGCTTCCAGCGAGTGTATTGATAAAACCTGTCAGAATGCTTGCAACAACTAAAATAATGTAAAACATAAAATTCTGGGGAGTGGTAAGAAGTACCGAAGGTAAGTATTTTTTTGTTAAGAAGCCTGAATCGTTGGCTTCTATGAAAAAGTCATAATGTTTCTCTTACATTAAACAGATTAAAGTCTTTGCTTTTACCAACAAGTGTAAATTTTTATTAATTTTACCCTCATTGTAATAACAAGTGTAAACCTTACCCTCATTCTATTATGATTAACTTCGACAAGAATCAACCATATAATGGCCTACCGTTATTGCCTCCCAAAGTAAATTTAGAAACAACAAACATTTTACGTAAGGCTATTACAGCAAGTAGAGCATTAGCCCAACTCAATGGAGCAATTACTAACCTGCCTAATCCTACATTATTGTTGGATACAATTTATTTTCAAGAAGCAAAAGGCAGTTCTGAAATAGAAAACATAATTACAACAAATGATGAATTATACAAGGCTGTTGTGGCAGATAAAAAAATTGATAACTCAGCAAACAAGGAGGTTTTGCACTATAAAAAAGCACTATGGTTAGGTTTAGAAACGTTGGATTCTAAATCATTTATAACGACTAACCTTTGTATACAAATTGTTCAATGCATAAAAAATAATACTTCAGGCATACGCAAAACATCTGGAACAACCTTGTCAAATGCAAAAGGTGAAACTATTTATACCCCTCCTTCAGGTGAAGAGATAATCCGTGATAAACTATCAAACCTAGAAAAATTCATTAATGAAGATCAGGCACTTGACCCTTTAATCAAAATGGCATTAATGCATTACCAATTTGAAGCAATTCATCCTTTTTTGGATGGTAATGGGAGAACAGGACGAATTTTACTATTGCTCTATTTGAAAATGGAAAAGCTTTTGGATATTCCAGCTATTTATCTTAGTGAATATATTATCCAAAATAAAACAGCATATTATCCGAAGTTAAGGTTAGTAACAGAAGAAGCTGATTGGGAAGGTTGGATAATATATATGATGGATATGATAGAGTTTGCGTCTCAAAAAGGTCTTCAGAGACTAAGCGAGATAATGCAACTAATACAAAGTATGGCACAGGAAATACAAGAAAAACTTCCTAAAATATATTCCAAGGACTTAATAGAAGTCTTATTCAAGCTTCCTTATACCAAAAGACAGTTTTTAATAAACGCTAACCTGGGAAACCCTAAAACGGTAGGTAATTATTTAAAAGAACTTGAAAAGCAGGGATTTTTGAAGTCAATTAAATTTGGGAAAGAAAAATTATATCTAAATCACAAACTTATGGCTATTTTAGAACAAAGTTAAATATATAGTCTTATCGCTCCATCAAGCCTTCAATTTGACCATATTGATCAAGCAAAGCTTCGCGACGGGTAAAAGCAAGCATGGCGCAGGCCTTGGCTATAGAGCAAACTACGTGAGGTTCCATTTTACGCAAGAAGTCTTCGGGTGAAATGCGGTGAGCAAACATATCTTTTGCCGAATTGAGGTAGTCATTGGTTTTTTTTGTCCCCAACGATTTATACACAAAAGAAGCCAATGGAGAGTTTTTCATGTCAAAACTTGACTCGTGAGCACGCCCAAACTCAAGCAAGGCATACAGCACTTCGTTGTACTCTAGGTCATCGTTTAATCCGGTTTTGGGTAGGTAATCTTCTGCACGTTCTACTTTCTGTCCTGGGTGTTTAATGTCTCCCAAAAACATAGAAATGGGTACATCACCTCCGGTAGTTAATGCCAAAGCCTCTATAATGGCAATATTTAACAACTTGATTCCCAGATAATCGCGGGCAATGCCAATGTTATAATGTGCCTGTTGGTTGAGTTCGTGGTAATACTTGTTATCAGGCGTGTCCTTGTATTGTTGAAAAACACTGTCAGGATTCAAAAAACTCAGAAAGTTTTCCATTTTTAACAATGCCTGACGGTAATTACGGATAGAATAGACCTCAGTAGCCCATAATGTCCCATTAGTTTCAGGCAATAAAGCCCAGGTATGATCTAAAAACTCTCCTACATCTTGGTAAGCAAAGTTTTCTACATCTTTATTGGCAAGGGTTACCCCCCAACGCACTGTTTGACTAATCTCGTGCTCCGAAAAATCTACATCGTATTGTATACTGATACGTCGCAAACGCATTTCAAGGCGGTCATACGCCGAAATGCCCCGTTTATCGGGCATACGGAAAGGAATAGTGGCCTCTATACAAGCAATAATCATCAGGAGCTGCTTACGAGTAAGAAACTCTTCGAGAGACTTGGCTGCGACAAAAGCACTCAAAAATTCGTTTAGTCCACTAAAGGGTGAAAGTTTTTGCCCAGGTTGAAACTCAAAAATTTCGAGGCAAAAGGTAAATAATATGTCTTCTATCTCAAACTCTGGTTTGATGAATACTTCATCACCATCTATTTCTACAAAAGGCATCAGTATTTCGTGGGTATACATTGGAAACCCATTGTCTATCTGAAAATAAATAATGTCGTGAAATAACCCTGCAAGGGTGGGTATACCATCTTGTGCTTCAGAAACAGATAATGCGTGACGTGAAGTATGAAAATTACGTTTTTCGCCGTCCATAGAGTGATGCACCAGTGTAGCCAGGTGTTCGATTTTGTATACAGGTATTTGAATGTGCAATTGCACAAATGCATTCAGAAATCCCTCGACTAATCTGTTTATGAGCGACTTTGCCATCTATTTTACTGAATTTAATGTAGAAATATATTCATCTAAAAAGCTTACCTTTGCTTCTGAGTACTGATCAAAATATAGGCAAATTGCAATTATGTTACAAATATTATTGCATTTAATCGGGGACTACCTTTTACAAAACGATTGGATGGCAGCGCGTAAAACCCGCTTTGACTTAGAAGGATGGCTGGCGTGTAGTATACATAGTATATTATACACCTTACCCTTCATGTTTTTCTTTACAGCAACCACTTGCGTAATCATATTGATTACTCATTTTCTGATTGACAAATTTCAATTAGCCCTATATTGGATCAAGTTAATTAATTGGCGCAAAGAAAGCACCAATTACGGTTTTTCAGACAAAAAACCAGTGTGGGTGGCGTTGTGGTTGTTCGTAATTATAGACAATTCTTTTCACTTGATCATAAACTACGCAGCTATATGTTATTTTAGCCTGTATAACTGTAGTTGTGTACAATAATATTACTTTAGTTGCTCTATACCCTTTACCTGTATTTTATATTTTTGGTAATACTTCTTGGCTTTATTTAGCAACTCCTCTACTCTTACCAAGTGCTCCTTTTTTAAGAAACGACCATCTATTACAGCCCTGCCTTTTACCCATTGCACAGGCTTGTCCTTATTATAATAAATCTTAAGTGTACGGTATTTATACTTTTTAAAATCGTTTTGGCTTTCAAAAATATACACAGGTTCACCTGCCAGATTAAAGAGGAATTCTTGGTTATAACGTATATTATTGCGTTCTATTTTAACAAGGATTGTCCGTAAAATCGTTTTTTTTTCAACGGTCAACTTATAAAAGTACCGTTCAATACGATTATAAGTTCCAATAAGAGGCATACGCAACCCTGTTTTGTTCAGTTCTGAAATACTTTCAAACAATCTTCCATTTTCACGGGCACGTTTTACCTGTCGGTATAAACTTTGAGCTTCTCTCACTTCTTTTTGTTGTGCCTGAGTTTTATTAGTGGTTACAACAGCCAGTCCTGTAACCAGAATACATAGGCAAGTTATTTTTATGATATTACTTTTCATTGCTTTGTGTGCTATTTTAATGGTGTTGGTCATCAAAGTTTTTTAATGAGAAATGATCCCTTTTTTATCGATAAGCACTTGATCAATCTGGTGTAATAAATGCTCCCAATCGCTTTTGCTACGCAAAAAATCAGACTTATTGATATCATATATTATCAAAGGGCTCTCTTTGTATCCTTTAATCCAATGGTTATAGTGTACATTAAGGTCTGCCACGTAGTCTTCCAGATCCTGCTCATACTCCCGCCCACGCCTTTTTATTTGTTCCATCAATTTAGGCAGGTCTCCTTTGAGGTAAATAAGCACATCGGGTGACGCCACAAACGAGAGCATGGTGTTGTATACCTTCCAATAGTTTGTAAAATCACGTGGGCTCATAATGCCTGATGTATGCAAACCTTTGGCAAAAATGTGCGCATCTTCATAAATAGTTCTATCCTGAATGGTAGGCAAAGGATTTTGCTGTACTTGTACTACTTGATTAAAGCGATGATTTAAAAAATGTATTTGTAAATGAAAAGCCCATTTTTGCATGTCACCATAAAAATCCTCCAAATAAGGATTATCCTCTACCGATTCAAAGCAAGGTATCCAGTTGTAATGTTCTGCCAGTTTACTGGCGAGAGTGGTTTTACCCGCCCCAATGTTTCCTGCAATTGCAATATGCATCTTTGTATAATTACTAGTTTAATACTCAACAAAGGTAGCCAGAAGTTAGGAAACCCGAAACCTTTAGGCAACGACAAATATTGTCTGTCAGGCAGTTTTTTAATGGTATGGTACTTGGGTTTGTTTTATAAGGTTGTTTTTCAATGTTTTATATCAAGTAGTCTTCAACGACTGGTTCATAAAGCTAAGATTTAGCGAGTGATTTTACCTATTAGTAGACTATGATTTTTCGTAGTATCTTTACCAATTACCTATCAACCTGTATATTTCATTATTTATTAACTTTTGCCAATTGTGATTACTTCTAAATTTGAAACCCCTCGCTTAATACTTCGCGAGTTGAGTTTACACGACCTTGACAGTGTGCATGAACTACACTCTTTGCCAGAAACAGACGAGTTCAATACACTTGGTATACCCCGAAACAAACAAGAAACCTTGAACATTTTGCAACAATGGGTTGCTTTTCAGCGGTCAAAGACTCGCAAGAACTATACATTAGCAGTAGAGTTTGAGCAACGCTTTGTGGGCTTAGTGGGGTTACACCTGGGAACATCCAAAATGCGTAATGGAGAAATATGGTATAAGATACACTCAAACTACTGGGGGCTTGGCATAGCCACCGAAGCAGTGTCTGAAATGCTTCGTTTTGCTTTTCATGACCTGGTGTTGCACCGTATAGAAGCAGGGTGTGCCATTGAAAACCAAAGATCAATCAAAGTATTAGAAAAAATAGGCATGACTTCAGAGGGGCGTAAGCGTAAAGCATTGCCCTTGAAAACAGGGTGGGCTGACACTTGGGAGTATGCTATTTTAGAAGATGAATTTAATAATTAAGCTTTAAATGCTATACTTTTGATTTATTTATTACATGACATACACCTCTATTTCCTTCTAAAGTAAGTACATAAATCAATTAGGCGTTTTTTTATGTTAAAGTTCCCCTTTACTCCTCATTTAAGCATAGTTAGGAGAACTTTTAAAGGCGTATTCACGTTTCGAAGGCATATCTATCAATATGAAAATAGTACATTTTGTCATATTGTGATTTTTTTTAATAAAATCAATGTTTTTTATCTAATAACTTATTACACAATGACACCGGTGGGTTGACAACTGCTCGACCTGTTAATATTTACTTTACCACTTTTTTTCAACCTTGGGGATGTGTCAAAAATAAATACGCATTTTTAACAACTTCTTTTTCCGACATGCTTTGTTAAAACTTATGCTGTGAAGAACTACCACAGCTTTGGTTATACCCTCTTTTTTAGTCAAACCTGTCAGAGAAATAGTTGCTTAAAACTATGTGTTTTTGTCATGCCTTAATACTACCACACAACTGTATGAAAATTCACAATAATGAATGGTCAACCCGTACCATCAATAACCGTTTATCGTTGCTGTATGTGGCAGCGTACCCTGCTACCCTACGCTTAGTAGACGAAGACTTTATCAATGGCTCTTATGGTTTTTTAAAAGATTTGCGCTCACACCAACCTCGTTTTGTTTTACTCAACCTTCGTGGCTTTCAGTTTACTATCAGCCCAGAAGTACAAGATTGGTTGGTTGAAAATATATTTCCATTTATGGAAACACTCAAAATTGAAAAAGTAGCAATAGTCACTAGTCTTGATGCTCTAAGCCATTTGTCAGTGGAACAAACCATAGAGGAAGACTTGCCTACCAGTAAAATCACTCGTTATTTTCAAGGAGAAACCAATGCACGTCGTTGGTTATTGGAAGAAGAAGCAATAACAGTATAAATACACTACCTTTTTATAAAAAATTAACCCCTTGTAAAGTACTTACAAGGGGTTTTGTATATTAAACATAGAGGAGTTTATTTTTTTTGCCGTATGTAAATATTGCCATGCATGTTTTTAAGTGTGAAATTAGCCCCTCCTCCATTGAGTTTACCTTTTACCCACTTGCTCACAATGATATGTTTTTTGTTGTCACCCTTTTTTACTACGGTTGGTTCGTCTACTATATCCATCTCAAAATCACTAAAAACATCTCCTCGGTCTGCTCGCATTTTAAAGGTAGCTTTGGTAGTCTTGGGCAAGGTAAGATCAATCTTGCCGCTTAAACCCCGAAAAGACATGGGAGTGTTAGGTTTTATCTTATCAAAATCTACAACAATTTTACCATTCACTGTATTGGCAAGCATCGCTCCCGATATATTCTTTGCAGTAATGCTCCCGTTTACATTACTGGCTTCTATTTCACCCTCTATATTTTCTATTTCCATGTCACCTCCATTTACCATGCCTAGTTTTAGGTCAAATTTACGAGGTACTTGTATTAAATAAGTAATACGTTGGTGACTACTGGTAGAAATCTTTACATAGTTGTTTTCTTCGGTAATGGTCAGTTTCATAAAGCTATTGGCAATGCGTTTCAACCCTCCTGATTTATCAGAATGAGATTTTTTTGGAAGTACAGAAGAGGAAGATACCTTGACTTCTTTACCGTTGTAACCCACTATTTTAATAGCACCAAATGTAGTAGTCATTTTGAGTTTACCTGGTTTACCGGGATTGCTTAAGGGTACGTTCACTACCTTTTGAGCCTGGGCTGTTATATATGTTCCTGTTACTAACAAGACCATCATACCTAGTTTTATTGCTCGGTTTAAATTATTTGTATATAAGCGTTTCATGTTTTTTCAGTGTGTTTTATAAAATAAGTTAATAAGAATATTGTTGATTTTTGTAGGAATAATTGACCGTATTATAAAGCTACCTCTGTTTGTTGATATAGATATTACCGTTAAACGTTTCAAACTTAAATACTTTTCCTCCTTCACCGACTTTTACAGCAGTATATTTATTGATTTTATAAATCTTTTTTTTACCGTTTCCTGAGGCAGTTTGAGTTACCTGAGTAGGCTGGTATTTAATAGGATAGTCAGTATAAAACTCTCCGTTAAACGACTTAAAACGAAGTTGCGCCGATAAACTTTGGGGATAACTTACTCTTATATCGCCATTGAGGGTATAGTAAGAAGAATTTGCATTAGGTATTTGACGGTACTTAGCCTTAAGCTGTCCGTTAATGGTTCGAGCCTTAGTTTTACCCACCACGTTATCTAATGTAATTGAACCATTGATGTTATTCACAACTATCTCTCCTTGTGTATTGGCAACACTAATATCTCCATTGTTGATAGTATGGACTACCAAGTGAATATTTTGTGGAACCTTGACAGTAATGTTGAATTTGAAATTATACCCTGTATCTTTTTGGTCTGCATTGTCCCATCGATAACCTCCAAAGTTTCGTTTTTTACTAGAGCCATGCCGATAAAGTATATAAGGATTTTTAACATGTACAATGGCACTATCATTTCGGGTAAACATTGCCAAAGAAGTTTCTTTATTGCCTTGAACTACTTCTTTTTCACTATCTCCGGTAATGGTCTTTTCGGCAGTTATTTCAATGCTACTATTGTTGCTCCCTTGAATGGTAACTGACCCATTTATATTGTCTACTACCAGGACTTTGGTTTTAGCTAAACTTTTTTGTATTTTCTTTGTAACCTTTTGTGCATACAAAACAGCAGGTTGCCAGCTTATGATAATAACAAGTGCCCCAAGTTTTAATAATCTTTTCATGATGATGGTTTGTTTTAATTTTCAAAGAGGGAAACCCACGCTTCAGAAAATGGTTACAGGTGAGCCACAAAAGAGTTTGCTCCAAAAGTCAAATAATGCTAAAAACAAAGCAAAGACAGCCCAGCCACACAAAACTCTCGATCAGGGTAATTTTTTAATAATCAACGGTTTATAATATACTGCCAAAACCTCTCATTGCTTCATTCTTTTTATTGAAAAAAATAAAGTAAATTTGTGGCAATTTTCACCTTCATGTTTCCTTAGTTTTTGCATAATTTAAGACTATATGGCTGTCCCAAACAGTCAAAACACACATAAAATTTTGTTACTGAGGTACCTGTTTTTTTTTAACCAATACAAGATGTTTATTGAGCCTAATATTAGAAATACTCCCCATAACAGTACAGGATGGATTGAAGTAGTATGTGGATCTATGTTTTCGGGTAAAACTGAAGAATTGATTCGCAGGGTGAAACGAGCCAAAATAGCCAAACAACAAGTTGCTATTTTTAAACCTGCCATAGATACACGTTTTCACGCCCGGCATGTGGTATCACATAATGCCAACGCGGTAATGTCAACCCCAGTGCCATCGTCACAAGAGATACTGAAGAATATAGACAAGTGTGATGTAGTGGGTATAGACGAAGCCCAGTTTTTTGACGAAGGAATTATAGATGTAAGCATTGAATTGGCAAATCGAGGCATAAGAGTAATCGCTGCCGGGTTGGATATGGATTTTCAAGGCAAGCCCTTTGGCCCCATGCCTCACCTCATGGCTGTAGCTGAGTATGTGACCAAGGTACATGCCATTTGTGTGACCTGCGGTGACATTGCCCATTATTCGCATCGTTTGGTATCGTCAGATGAGAAGGTGGTATTGGGTGAACAAGACATTTATGAACCTTTGTGCCGCAAATGTTATTACAGCGACGAAAAACCTATGGTGAAAGTAAGTAGTGCCTCTACTGAAAATGTAAATGGTGTACATAAAAATTAACAAATTGCCTGTCATAAAAGGCAATAGAAAGCCCTTGAGAAAATGATTTCTCAAGGGCTTTTTGTATATTTGACTATGGGACAAGCAGAACCTCTTAAAACTCATTATACTTACGAAGAATACCTCGAACTGGAACAAACTGAAGGCATTCGTTATGAATACTATCAAGGCGAAGTATTTGCCATGGCAGGTAGTACCAAAAGGCATGGTCAGATTTCGTTTAATACTCAAAAACTGATAGATAATGAAATGTCTGATGATTGTCGAGTCTACTCTGGCGATGTAAAAGTAGAAATCGATCAACACAAGCATTATGTATACCCTGATGTAGTGGTTACTTGTAATGCCGATGATGTAGAAAACGATCAAGAGGTGTCTGTGAAACACCCTTCTTTGGTGGTAGAAGTTCTCTCTAAGTCTACCCAAGGCTACGACAAAAACGAAAAACAAAAGGCCTATATGCGCTTGCCTTCACTTGAGTATTACATGTTGATAGAACAAAACACTTGTGAAATAGAGCTTTACAGTCGCCAAAAGGATTTATGGTCTTATGCCTTTTACAATGACCCCAATCAAATAATAGCCTTGCCCAAATTGAACTTAAGCCTTAAGGTCAGTGATATTTATAAGCGAGTAAAGTTTGATTAAAACACGATTTGACTATGGGACAAGCAGAACCTCTTAAAACTCATTATACTTATGAAGAGTACCTCGAATTGGAACAAACCGAAGGTATTCGTTATGAATACTATCAGGGCGAAGTATTTGCTATGGCAGGGAGTACCAAAAGGCATAATCGTATATCGAGAAATACGTTATTCTTATTCGAACAATCACTCAACGCTCATTGCGAAGTTTTTATTGGCGATGTAAAAGTAGAAATCGATCAACACAAGCATTATGTATATCCTGATGTAGTGGTTACTTGTAATGCCGATGATGTAGAAAACGATCAAGAGGTGTCTGTGAAACACCCTTCTTTGGTGATAGAAGTTCTCTCTAAGTCTACCCAAGGCTATGACAAAAACGAAAAACAAAAGGCGTATATGCGCTTGTTGTCACTTGAGTATTACATGTTGATAGAACAAAACACTTGTGAAATAGAGCTTTACAGTCGCCAAAAGGGTTTATGGTCTTATGCCTTTTACAATGAACCCAATCAAATAATAGCCTTACCCAAATTGGACTTAAGCCTTAAAGTCAGTGATATTTATAAGCGAGTAAAATTTGATTAAAACACGATTTGATTATGGGACAAGCAGAACCTCTTAAAACTCATTATACTTATGAAGAATACCTCGAACTGGAACAAACCGAAGGCATTCGTTATGAATACTATCAGGGCGAAGTATTTGCCATGGCAGGGAGTACCAAAAGGCATAATCAAATTGCTGGGAATATATATTTTGGGTTTACCACAGCATTACCTGATAATTGTCGAGTCTACTCTGGCGATGTAAAAGTAGAAATCGATCAACACAAGCATTATGTATATCCTGATGTAGTGGTTACTTGTAATGCCGATGATGTAGCAAACGACCAAGAGGTGTCTGTGAAACACCCTTCTTTGGTGGTAGAAGTTCTCTCTAAGTCTACCCAAGGCTATGACAAAAACGAAAAACAAAAGGCGTATATGCGCTTGCCTTCACTTGAGTATTATATATTGGTAGAACAAAACACTTGTGAAATAGAGCTTTACAGCCGCCAAAAAGATTTATGGTCTTATGCCTTTTACAATGACCCCAATCAAATAATAGCCTTACCCAAATTGAACTTAAGCCTTAAAGTCAGTGATATTTATAAGCGAGTAAAGTTTGACTAATTGTCAACTGACTGACATTTTGTTCCTGCCCAATTGCCTTTCTTTGTTTGATCATCCAATCAAAGCATACCTTCGTAGGTTTGTTATATTGCTTGCATGATTTGCAAACATATCTGTATGATAAAAAGAGTGTAATCTCTCCATTTTGTTCGAAATCAACATCTGTATGAATAAATTCTTGTTTTTGATAAGTTTGGTAACCTTTTCTTTTCTAAGTTGTCAGGCACAAAACCAATCCGATAAAACTACGGCTGATTACAAAACCAAAGGTAAATACCCTGCCCCCGAAATAAACACGCCTTATGGCTGGCTCAATACCGACAAATCGTGGCAAATCAAAGATTTTAGAGGCAAGGTGGTATTGCTCGACTTCTGGACGTTTGGCTGCATTAATTGTCAGCATGTAATTCCTGATTTGCGTAAGCTGGAAAAAGAATTTCCTAACGAGTTAGTAGTGATTGGGGTGCATTCGGCAAAGTTTTATTCAGAACGAGCCAACAAAAACATCCGAAAAGCAATTCTTAAATTTGGTATAGAGCACCCTGTAGTAAATGATGCCAAGTTTAAGGTATGGCAAAGTTATGGGGTAAATGCCTGGCCTACTGTAGTGCTTATCGACCCTGAAGGTAGGGTAGTGGGCAATGCTGCCGGGGAGGGGTTTTACAAGGCTGTGCGTTTGTATATCCAGAAAATGGTCAAAGAGCGAGGCGATAAGCTCAACCGCAAACCGCTCAATTTTATGCTAGAAAAGCACCAACAAGGCGGCAAAGTTAAGGATAGTTTTTTGCGGTTTCCCTCTAAAATGATTCAAGGTGACAAGGGTGAATTGTATATTTCGGACAGTGGCAACAACCGTATTCTTAAAATAGATAAAAATGGCAAGGTGCTTTTGCAAATCGGCAGTGGAACTCAAGGCTTAGAAGATGGAGACTTTGACAAGGCTACTTTTTATGAGCCTCACGGTTTGGCACTTAAAGGCAATTTTTTGTATGTGGCTGACACTAAAAATAATGTAATAAGAAGGGTAGACCTTCTACGCAAAAAAGTGAAAACTATAGCAGGCAATGGTCGGTTAGACTACTACTTTGGCAAAGAACGCTGGGGGGTTGCCGTGAACCCTAACAGCCCTTGGGACTTGTGGATTGATGGAGAGGTGATGTACATTGCCAATGCGGGTAATCATCAGATTTTGACGATGAATTTAAAAACCAACCTGGTCAAACGTTTTGCTGGCAGTGGGCGCGAAGCCCTGACTGATGGTAGTCTTCGTAAGTCGGCTTTTAATCAACCCAGCGGTTTGGTAAAGAATGGCAATATGTTGTATGTGGCAGATAGCGAGGCAAGCGCCATTCGTGCCATTGATTTGGTAAAAGGCAAAGTAAATACACCTTTGGGTAAAGGTTTGTTTGAGTTTGGCGATGTAGATGGTAAAGCAAACAAAGCGCGTTTGCAACATGCTGTGGGGGTTACTTTTCGTGCAAACAAACTCTACATTGCCGACACCTATAATGGCAAAATAAAAACGTTTGACCTGAAGACCCAACGTTTGAAAACTTTCGTAGCTGGACTAAATGAACCCAATGATGTAATGTTTGTAGGCAATGTTATGTGGGTGTCTGACACCAACAATCACCAAATCGTTAAAATAGACCTCAACACTTTGAAAAAACAAGTAGTGAAAGTAGGAAAGTAATGAGCAATAAGGTACAAGCAACAAGTGGCAAGCACGCTTTTAGGGCTTTTTGCCCATACTATGATGTTATTACAACATTTGGGAATAGTTAACTTGCCCTAAAAGTTCTCTTCACTTGAAACTTGACGCTCATGCCTTGTTGCTTCACTTACTGTTCAACAAATAACAAAAATCTTTTTCATAGGCAATAATTCCCGCCTGAGTGCTCACCAAGCTACTTTCGGTAGTAAGAATACTACAATCAAACTCTTGCAATACCTTAAAGTCCTGGCTACGCCTTACCAGCATTTGGTCATCGTTAGGTTCAAACACAATTCCTGCCTGAGGCGAAGTGGTCTTGTAAGCAAAGAGCCTCTGCCCTGGTAATAGCTCTCCGCTCATTTTCATTTGTAACCCATCAATGCTAAAGTATTCATATTTTCGGGTCACTTCACCTGCTACTTGTTCATCGTAACTTACCCAGCCTACATTGCCTTGAATGTGAACAGAGGCAATTAGTGGCAAAGCAGATTTGACGGTAGAAATACTATGCCCTGAATGATAAAATACATATTGTACCCCACCCGTGTTTTGGATCAAGCCATTGAATACATCAAAACCAGGCACAAACACGGGAGTTTGCTCAATGCGAATAAAGTCTTTGGTTATATCATCTAAATGCACCCAACGTTTATGTTCGCCATCCAGTACTACCAGTATATTGTCAATGAGCTTGTACCTGGCTTTCGCCGAAAGGCTAAAGTTACTAATGAGTTGAAAACCTCCACCGTTGAGCAAATGATATAGTTTACCTTGGTGCAAAACCAAAATATTTTTTTCTCCTGCAAACCATTCCAACTCTTCTTGTGGCAAATAAGCAGGCAATTGTGCTGAAGTAATGCTTTGCTTAAGCGTCACATATCCTTGATTGCTGGCATCATATACCAAGGTTTGATAATTGGTAATGATCAAACCTTGGTTTTGCTGAAATACCACCCTAATGATATACTCGTCAAGCTTGGGTTGGTATACTTCTTTAACAGTTAAATTGCCCGCTGTAACCGTGGCAGGGGCTACTACTGGGGTTGTTACACTAGGTGCTACGGGTTGCCCTATCGTAAGCATAAACCGTTCACCCTCAGCATACAACAATTCAAACTGTTGCTGTAAAGTCACATCTTTTACCGGAAGGTAACATTTAGGTATGATAAGGTTAGCATCGTTGGCAAATACTGGAATCTTACGCACCATACGCTCTGCCATTGCCTTGTATAGTTTGTGAACCCCCTTGAAAGGGTGCATATAAGTAAGGAGGTTAAAAACTACTATTGACAAAGCAAAATAATCACTGTTTTTTGACACAATACCTTTGTATAGATAATCCCTGATTTCATCGAACAATACCCCCGAATGAGTATGAATGGGGGTTTCGTAAGCGTCTACATCTATAAACTTGAGGGTACCTTGTGGGTTTACCATAATATTGTAACCACTCAGGTCGCCAATGACAATGTCCTGACTATGTGCATGGGATACGATTGAGGGCAACTGTTTAATCAAATTATTTTTAAAGCCAGCGTCTATTTGGTTACTTGTACAATAGTTTTTTTTGAACAAAGCCGCTAATGGTACAAAGTCGGGAGGCAAATACTCCATCGTAAAACCTATAGCTCCTTTCTGAGTATTGATTTTTTTGCCTTTTTTTTGATAAATCAAATCAATCGGGCGCACAAAATAAGTCGAATCCAGTACACTTAAGGCATCTTTTTGAGCTTGACCCAAGTGTGTTACGTTTGGGTCAAGGTATATTTTGGCCACCTGATCGGGGCGCTCAGGAATGGTCAGAATTTTACCTTCGCCTCCCCGCCTTATTTCATATTTATCATCAATTGTAATGGTACGACCATTTTCAGTAATTGCTTTCATTGTGCTATGGGGTCAACCAAGTTAAAACTTAATTCTGAGAATACTCAAATCATCAGCTGGCAAATAGCCATACTGTTTTTGCAAGATGTTGACTTTACGACTCAGCATGTTTTGAGTACTTTCGAGCGCATTGTCCAGCAACAAAAACTCTATTGGGCTAAAATCAGTGGGGTTATCTGTTTTATGAGTGCGAAAAGTATCAATGCCATCAGTAGAAATACTAATATCTGTAGGTTGATCTACCTTAAAAATATGTTCTTGCTTTTGCTGCCATTGATCAAAACTGTGGTTGAGGTGATACGCCATATAATCAGGCATATTTTCTTGGTCTATCTCTGTAATTTTGCCATCAATGGCTATGATACCATCACCAATAGACATAATATAAGCTTGCTTGAGGTTTTCATCATACACCAGTAAAATCAAAGTCGATAAAATTTCGGTATTGGCAAGCCCCAATTGTTTGCGGGCATCGCGTAACTCCCAAAACAGCTTTTGCAACACCTGTGTGGCTATTTTCTCGGCACTAGGTGGTGGAGACTCAAACAATAAACGTTCTTCCTGAGAAATGCCCTTGCTTATTTTTTTGAGCAACTTGCCCATCAATGCTGAAGCAAAGTGAGAATCCTCGCCTGATGAACAACCATCGAGCACCGCTCCCAAATAATAACTTTCCCCCATAAATGTACTGATAAGAAAATCTTCACAATATACAGGGTGTAGCTCTCCTTTTTTAACTGTTGAATATATTTTCATAAGATAGATATTGATAGTTGGCTTACGTAACCAGTGGTTTCACGGCAATTTATACAACTTCAAACAATGTTGCCTCGTAATTCACTGATTAGTTCATAACCAAATTAACAAAAGCATGCAGAAGAACCAAATAGTAAAAATAAGCAAACGATTAAGTTATGTATTACGCCACCGTCCCGAAGAGATAGAGTTGATCATGGATGAAGAAGGTTGGGTAGAGGTAAACTTGTTGTTAGATAGGTTTTCTAACAATTATTTCCCTATTACTTTAGCAGACCTGCAAAAGGTAGTGGCACAAAACGACAAAAAACGTTTTGCTTTTAGTGATGATGGGGTGTATATAAGAGCTAGTCAGGGACACTCTATTCAGATTGACTTAGGATATGAGGCTATCAAACCACCTGCTCAACTCTACCACGGCACTGCTACTCGTTTTGTCCATAGTATTCGTGCGCAAGGGATTAAGAAAAGAAATCGTCACCACGTTCATCTTTCAGCAGATATAAACACAGCTACAAAAGTAGGAGGGCGGCATGGGCAACCTGTAATTTTAACTGTAAATGCCTTGGACATGCAACAAGATGGATACAATTTTTTTCAGTCTGAAAACGGTGTATGGCTTACCGATCAAGTGCCTGTAAAATACCTTGAGTTTCCTGAGGAGAGTTAGTTATCAAGCTACTTTTTTTCTAGTTCTTCTATTGGTCTTTGTCCAAACAATTTGCAGGTTACTCAAACCGAACCTACAGGAATTTAGAGATGTTTACAATGCATTGGTAAAGAAACCGTTTTGCAATTTTTTATTAGGAGTGTACGAAGTCTTGTAATCAATTGATAATAAGTGTTTTGCAAGGTTAAAGCGAACAAAACAAGGTTGTTTTCACTTTTAAAAGGTGGCGTATACGCTCATTTTTGCTCTTTGCTAGGGCGACCACAAGGGTAGCCCCTACAATTAACGCCTTGATTTATATGTAAACACCTGTATATCAAGGATTTTAAAAACTTCGTACAACCCTAATTTTTTATCGAGAATTACTCCTCTAAGGCTTAAAAAATAGTTCAGAATAGTAGCTTCAAGCTTTTATCACTACATTTGTCGCTTATTTTATTTTTTTTATAAAACTCCTCTGCAATGACTGCACAAAACGGAAACAAAGTTAAGGTACACTATACTGGCAAATTAACTGATGGAACTGTCTTTGACTCATCTCGTGATCGTGAACCACTCGAATTTACCATAGGCGCAAAACAAATGATTGCCGGATTCGAGCAAGGTGTAATTGGAATGGGACTAGGCGAAAATAAAACCATCAACATTCCTAGCGACCAAGCTTATGGTCCTGTGAATGATCAACTGTTGGTAGAAATGCCTTATGAAGATCAATTAAAGCAAATGGACGTAAAAGTAGGTACAGAATTGCCTGCTCAACTTGCCAATGGTAATCAAATCATGGTAGTCGTAAAAGAGATCAAAGATACTACTATCTTGGTAGATGCCAACCACCCATTGGCTGGCAAAGACCTGATATTCGATATTGAAATGGTAGAGATTGGTTAATATTTAGGGTTTAGCTTTGATTACCAGGCATTTGAGTATTTTGAATCATTTTAATTCACAAAATTGAATTTCCTGTTTAACAAAAATGAACCTAATACAACTAATAAAGCCTTTTGGCAAACAAGCATTGTTTGGCAAAAGGCTCTTTTTTTATGAAACACTTGGTTGCTTCAATATTATTTTAGTTTGATTTTTTTCTCTCCTCCTACATCATACGTAAACACTACTTTCTTCTTAGACAAATTTTCAAACAAAGGACGTAAAAGGTTTTCTCCACTAACCCTGGTTCTTTCTATGATATTGGCTTGCTTGGCAGCTTGTGGCAAATGATTTTCAGCTATTTTATATGCTTGGTCAATTAACTTGCTACGGTCGGCAAACAAGGTAGTATTACGGGTGTCAAATACCTTAGATTCATTGTGATTTACCTTAGAGTAACAAATTTCGGGGCGAGGCAAGCGAATGTATAAAGTATCTCTTTTTTCTATGACATCATCGGTTTTCACCTTTTTTAGGTTGATACAGCCTACCACTTCTCCTGTCACCATAAGCACTACTTTAGGATCGGGCAAATAAGCCTTTATTACTTCGTGCTCTACCATGTCTTTGTATTTATAACGAATCAACTCCAGGTTACCCAAAGCTTCTATTTTTTCGAGTACTGTATTGTGGGTAGTTACAGGTTTATCGGCGGGCAAAAAGGCAAATGTTCCGGTAGTATAAAATCCCCAGAAAATGATGCCTGCCACGGCACCAAGCAAAAAAAAGATAATAGATGTAAAGCTACGTATCATGGTGGTGTTTTTGGTGTTCAGTTTTATGCTGACTGTTTACAAAAATAGCAGAATTTTGGGAAGATGTATGAAACTCTCTCTTAAATTGTAAGGATTCATCACTCAATCAGCCCATCAACTTACACCTTTGGGTTATTGCTTAGGCTTTATTTTGGGGCGAACCATAAAAGCTTCTGTAATAAAGCCTATACCATACGCCAACAGTTGAGTCCATACTGCCACTACGCTCAAGGCAGCTACTACTGTATTTTGTTCTTTGGTAGCTGCATCTGAAAACACAATAAGTGAATACAATGCAAACCCTGACGCCTGAAGAAGCGATAAGTTGGAGTTAATAAATGGCATAACCGGTAATAACAGTGCTGCCAATGTAAACATTGCTGGAAATAGGTGTACCAGTTTGATTTGCCCTTTATGATAGCGGTTAATATTGATACGGGCACGCCCAAAAAAATGAAGCTGTTTATAAAACTGTTTAAAGTTAGTGCGTCTTTTGTGGTATACATGGGCTTCAGGAATAAGCCCTGTAGTAAACCCATTTTTAATGATACGAATGCTAAACTCTATGTCTTCACCCATCCGGGGTAAAATGTAGCCTTTGGTTTTTTCGTATACCTCGCGCGATATGCCCATATTAAAACTTCGTGGATGAAAGGTTCCCCCTAAGCGTTTTTTACTGCCACGTATACCTCCTGTGCTCATGGGCGAGGTCATAGAGTAACTAATAGCTTTTTGCACATTGGTGAACGAGTCGGCTGCTTTATCAGGGCCTCCAAAGGCATCGAGAAAACTTTCAGAAAGACGGTGATGGACTATTTCCAGGTATTTCTCTGGGATCAGACAATCAGAATCAAACACAATAAAGTAATCGCCCGTGGCGTACTCATAACCATAATTACGGGCAAAGCCTTGCCCTTCATTTTGTTTGAAATGATAATGTATATCCAGAATGCCAACAAACTGTGCTACCGCTTCATCACATTTATTGGTAGAACCATCTTCTACAATAATCACTTCAAAGTTTTTGTAGGTTTGGTGAGTGAGACTATTCAGCAACTCTTGTACCTCATCAGGGCGATTGTATACCGGAACAATGATTGAATATTTCATAGGTTCTTAAGTGTTGGAGTCGGTTTTTGTTATATCAGAGGCTATCGTTTTGCTATGATTAATCCCCAACTTTTCGGCTACTATATATTCGTGGGTTTGAGGAGAGTTAACTACCATCATTTCGCCCAGAAAACCCGCCAAAAACAATTGTACTCCAATAATAATGGTTACTAATGATAAGTAAAACAATGGGCGGTTGGTAACCAGTGAGCCCATTTTGGTGCCAAAGTAGGTGGCAATAAATTGGTCTAAAATAAGCCAGGCAGCACTGGCAAAACCTACTAAAAAAAAGATAATGCCAAAGGCTCCAAAAAAGTGCATAGGGCGCTTTCGAAAACGAGTAACAAAAGTAATAGACAGTAAGTCGAGTGGTCCACGAATAAAACGCTTGATGCCTCCAAATTTAGTATTACCATATTTACGTGCCTGATGCTGTACTACTTTTTCCCCAATCTCTTTGAACCCTGCCGATTTAGCTATTACAGGAATGTAACGATGCATTTCACCGTATACTTCTATGCTTTTTACTACCTGATAGTCATAAGCTTTCAAGCCACAGTTAAAGTCATGCAGCTTAATGCCCGAAAACCAACGGGTAAACGCATTGTACACCTTGGTAGGAATTGTTTTGGTCATGGGATCATAACGTTTTTTCTTCCAACCTGACACCATATCATATTTATCTTCAACAATCATCTTGTACAACCCAGGAATCTCATCGGGACTATCCTGCAAATCGGCATCCATAGTAATTACGACTTGCCCTTGTACCTCTTTGAAGCCAGTATTCAAAGCTGCCGATTTACCATAATTGCGGTTTAAACGAATGCCCTTCAGACAATGGTTTTGGGCAGCAAGTTTTTCTATAATCTGCCACGACTTATCACGACTACCATCGTCTACCATGATCACTTCATAACTAAACTTGTTAGCGTGCATCACTCGCTCAATCCAGGCACACAACTCTGGTAAAGATTCTTCTTCATCTAACAGAGGTACTACTACCGAAATATCCAGGTTTGTTTTAGACACTACTATTGGCTTTTGTTTTGTTTGACAAACAAAGTTATAAATTTAAGCAACGTTTTCAGAATAAGTATTCGCTTTAATATTGCTCAGGCTTACTTTTGACTATAAACATGCGCTGTGGTATTAGCTGACAGTATTATCTGTCTTATAAAAAAGTGACGCCACCAATGATATAATCACTCCTATAATTACTGTAACAACAATGGTGTTTATAAATAAGATAGACACTGCCCCTGATTGGGCGCTTGCTGGAGCAAACAACGCTATAATGACCATATTGACCAACCCATACACCAAGCTTGCTACAGCCGATAGCATAGTACCCAGTCCTAAGCCTTGAATCAGGTTCATGCCCTTTTTGTTGTAAGCCCTAAACTCACGCATAGCATATACAATACCCCCAGCTAAAATAACGTATCCCATCATTTTTACGTCCCAGGGAGCGTTGAACCACAAAAAAAGTAAGAGTGTGTTATACAAATTCAGGAGTAGCCCTGTAATTACGCCAAAGCGTAAGGCTACTCTTGCAGTAGACGTTGTAGGCGCAGGTTTTCTCAGCATTATTTTATCTGTTTTTAATCAAGCAATTATCAAACGTGCAAGTTAGTAATTTAAAACAGGATTTGAGTGTTTCAACACGGCAATGATCTTTGGTTTGGGCAAACCCACAAAATAACAGCTGATAATAACCAAATAATCCTCCCATTTTTTTGTATTTTTGCTCGTCAAAACATTAACTACTCACAATGCCAGAAGCACAAGAGACATCAAACAATACTCATAGTACACCTAAAGGCACTATAGTTTCTACTCATACACCTACCCAAAAAGAAGAAGAGATTCCCGACTTAGAGTTAAGGAGCGATGAAGTACAAGAGATCCTTAGCTATATTCCTCATTGGATCATTCGCTGGGGCATTACTATAGTATTTTTCACTTTTATGGTATTGCTGGCAGTATCGTGGTTTATGAAATATCCCGATATTATCCAGTCCAGCATTATGGTTACTACCAAAACCCCTCCCCAACGCATTCTGGCGCGTAGTTCAGGCGCATTAAAGTTGATGGTAAAAGATGGGCAAAATGTAAAGCCTCAAGAGGTATTGGGGTATATTCAAAACCCCACAGTTTTTGAAGACTATCAAGTATTGAAAAAACAAATTACCAGGTTTCAAAAAATATTAAACAACCGCCAAAGAAGCACCCAAGACTTACTGGCTTTTGACAAGGTAATAAGCCAACAAAACCTTAAATTGGGAGAGTTGCAAGGAGCCTATGAATCGTTTGCTAAAACTTTTAGAGAGTTATTACTTTTTTATGAGTTGTCGAAACCTGAAAACCAAATCCAAAACCTACAATCACAAATTGTACAATATAAGAAACTCAACCAAAACCTGCTTTCTCAACAAAGGATTTTAGGCAAAGAATTCAAAATATTCAATAACCAATACAAGGCAGACTCCACCCTTGCCGAAGAAAAATTAATGGCAAGGCTTGAGTTTGACAAAACTAAAGCCAGCTTGTTGCAACAACGTAGAGCCTTGAAAAATGGTGAAGCCAGTATCATTAATAATCGAATTAGGATTAATGAATTACAAAACAACATTGGAGAGCTTACGCTTACTTTTCGCGAGCAGGAAAGGACTTATTTATTGGCTACTAACAACGCTTTTCAAACCTTACGTAGCCAAGTAAATATTTGGCTACAACGTTACATGCTTACTACTCCTGTAGAAGGCAAAGTCTCCTTTTTGTCTTACTGGAGCGATAATCAGTTTGTAAAGCCTGAACAAACGGTGATGGCAGTAATTCCACAAAATAAGAACTTGATTGGCAAGATTAATATGCCAGTAAACGGGTCGGGTAAAGTGAAAGTAGGACAAGTGGTAAACATTCGCTTTGCCAACTACCCTGCCGATGAGTTTGGTATGGTAGAGGGTAAGATAGAACGTATATCGTTGATAGCGCAAGCAAGCGCTGATCCACAAAAAGGGTCTATGTATACTATCAATGTAAGCCTGCCCAACGGATTGAAAACGAGTTATAAAAAAGACCTGGAGTTCAAGGCAGAAATGCAAGGACAAGCCGATATTATCACCAAAGACCTCCGTCTGATTGAACGCATTTTTAATCAGTTTGCAAAGTTGTTTGATAAGTTTTAAGGCTACATCAAGCAACTCACTGTTGTACTTAATTCGCTAAAAACCCTTCTCTATTCATTGCTCAACCGAGAGGGGTTTTTAGTTTTGTTTATAAGATGTTATAAAGATTACCCACCCAGTTCCAACTGGTTCTTCACCAGGTTATAGTAGATACCTTTTTTAGCGGTCAGCTCTTTGTGCGTGCCTTGCTCTACCAGTTTTCCTTTTTCGAGTACAATGATTTGGTCTGCATTTTTTACAGTGCTCAAACGGTGGGCAATCACTACGGCAGTTTTACCTTTAAAAAACTCGTCCAGGTTTTCCATAATAATGCGTTCATTGTTGGCATCCAATGCTGAGGTAGCTTCGTCAAAGAATAAAAACTCAGGGTTTTTGTAAACCGCACGGGCAATCAAAACCCGTTGTTTTTGTCCTCCGCTTACCCCTATGCCATCTTGCCCTATCTTGGTATTATACCCCAGTGGCAAATCTTCTACAAACTCTTGGATATTGGCTACTTGCACCGCGTGCCGCAACCTTTGTTGATCTATGATTTCGTCGCTTACCGCAATATTGCGGGCAATAGTATCAGAAAAAATAAACCCATCCTGCATAACTGTTCCACAGCGTTCGCGCCATAAACGCCCGCTCAGGTTATTGAGTTGAATGCCTTCCAGTTTTATTTCACCTTCAGTCACAGGATAAAACTTAAGCAATAACTTAAGCAAGGTAGTTTTACCACTGCCACTGGTACCTACAATTGCCGTAATTTTACCCTCAGGAATAGTCAAAGTTACACCATCTATTACTTTAGGTGAGTGGGGACCTTCATACTGAAAAGTAATATTATCTAAATGAAGATTTTTACCCTCAGGCAATATAGTTACCTGATCTCCCTCGCTGCTTTCTTCCTCTTCTTTTTCATGTATTTCTCCCAAGCGTTCCAAGCTTATTTTGGCATCTTGCATCTCATACACAAAGCTTATCATTTGGGTAATGGGGCCATCTAGTTGACCAATAATTGACTGCACAGCAAGCATCATTCCCAGGGTCATTGTTCCATTGACCACCGCATAAGCTGCAAAAAAAGTAATCAAGATGTTTTTACTTTGGTTAATAAATAAGCTACCTGCTTGCTGGGTTTGCTCCAGAGTTACACTCTTTACATTGATCTTAAACATTTTTGCCTGGATACGTTCCCATTCCCACCTCTTTTGCTTTTCGCAATTGTTTAGTTTAATCTCTTGCATACCATTGATAAGGTGGATCAAACTACTTTGGTTGCGTGACATTTCCTGAAAACGCTTATAGTCAAGCTTTTTACGTATATTCAAAAATGCCAACACCCAACCAATATATAAAATACTACCTATTAAAAAGATTAGAAAAATATAAAGATTGTAGTATGCAAGCACAAACCCGAAAACGATCAGGTTAAAAAAAGAAAATAATATAGTAAGGGTAGAGGTACTTAAAAATCGTTCAATCCGGTGGTGGTCATTTATCCGCTGCAAAAGGTCGCCAATCATTTTGGTATCAAAAAAACCAATGGGCAATTTCATGAGTTTGATCAGAAAATCAGAAATGAGCGAGATGTTGATACGCGTACTGAGGTGGAGTAAAATCCACCGCCTTATAAAGTCTACAGCAGTTTGGCTGAAAAAGAGCATAAACTGCCCCAGCAATACAATATAAATAAAGTTGAGGTCACGAGTGTTGATTCCAATATCTACTACCGATTGGGTAAGGAAGGGGAAAATCATACTAAGTAAACTCCCTAGCAACAACCCCAAAAATAGTTGTACTAAAAATTTTTTATAACGCAATACATAGCCCAGCAAAAACTTCCAACTTGTTTTTTTCAGCTTTTCGTCACTTTCCCGCTGAAAAAACTCAGGGGTTGGCTCCATCAACAATGCTACTCCTTTGTCTTCGCCTTGCTCACGGGTACTCGCCCAGTGTTTCATAAACTGCTCACGGTCGTAAGTAACCAAACCTACTGCGGGGTCAGACACGTGTACCTTTTTTTTGGTAATTTTATGTACTACTATAAAGTGTTGCTGGTTCCAGTGGGCAATAAAAGGTAATGGAGCCTCATTAGCCAATTGTTCAAAAGTAGTTTTTACCCCAATAGTACGAAAGCCTACTGCTTCAGCAGCATCGCTTATCCCCAAAAGAGAAACTCCCTCACGGGTAATATAGCTTTGTTCGCGGAGGTATTGCAGCGAATAACGTTTGCCGTAATGTTCTGAAATGATTTTTACACATGAAGGACCACAATCCATCATGTCTAATTGTATGTAGGAAGGAAACTTCTTCGCCATTGGTATTCTATGTGTTAGTTAAGGGTGATACCTTGATGTCAGCCACCTGATTATGTTTTGCGTAATGTTGGCTGCAAAGTTAGCAAACCTTTGGGATTTGTATAACCATTTGATATTTGAATGAAATAAAGCAAGTTTATTGAGGGTTTACTCTTATCAACAGTCTACAGTGTTTAGCCAATAGTTGGCAGCTATTGGCTAAACACAAAATACTAGCATTATACTGAAAATCAGTAGATTATAAATAGTTTATTTTTTACAGGGTTTGCTCAAAAGCAAGTTTTGTTACCTGACAACTATACTTTGATATTTTTATACATGTGGTAAATTGCACGAATAAACGGTAGCACAACCGAAGCAATCAAAATACCCAATGCTACTTTGTCTTCATCAAAAAAGTGGGCTAACAAAAATATAATCACAAACAACAACAGGGTCAGTACACCACTCAAAATATTACGACGGTGGTTAAGTTTATCTTGTAGACTAGCAGCTTGTTTAGAGCTAGGGTCACGCTCTAACCCAAATTTGATTGCACCTACTATTACTTGCAATATTGCCCCCATCACCATCATAATGGCATATCCTATATACATTCCCGCAAATTTGCTATCCTCGAAATACATCATTAATACTACTGGTATAACCAATGCAACGAACACCCCCAAGGCAAATGATATGGCTTTGAAAGCTGTGTAGTCTTTTTTTGGTTTTTGTGGTGGTTTACCTTGAGCTTTTTGCCATAGTTGATAGGCTTTTTTCACTTCTTGTAATCGTTCGGCTTCGTTTGCATGCCTTGCAAGCAAACGATCGTATTGTTGCTCAACTTCTTTTAGTGTAGCATTGGGGCTAATACTCAATGCTTTATAATAGTCCATAAATTTCCTTTTTTGCTCTTGTGACAATAAACTTATATATACACTCAAGCATTTTTTAAGTTGCTGCCAGACAATGATTTCATTCTTTAAAATAGGTAATCCCATTCAAAATATTATTTTTGTTGTAAACCTAGCACACGAGCTTATGACAACTTATCCTAATACAAATGAGGCGTATACTAACCACCTTTCATTTGATAATACAGCCATTGCCTTTGCCTCTAAAAGCACCCAAGAACTCCAACTAATGAAACGTGCCTTTGTCCTCATGCAATCTCCTTGGTTAGTACGTAATGGCACTCGTTTTATTAACCGTACCCTCCACCTGAAGTTAGTGAGAGGTATGGTGAAACGTAGCCTTTATAAAGTTTTTTGTGGAGGAGAAACTTTGCAGGATTGTCAAAGATTTATCGAAAAACTCTATGCCTCTAAGGTACACACTATGCTGGGCTATTCGGTAGAAAGTAAAGCCAACGACAATGAATATGACAAAACCACTACTGAAATAATTCGATACATCAAATTTGCTGCTCCACAAGATGCGCTGCCTTTTGCGGCATTTAAACTAAGTGCTCTTGCTTCAGTTCATTTACTAGCAAAAATTCATAACGGTGAAAAACTTTCAGATACTGACCAATATGCCTGGCATAAGGTCAAAGACAGGGTAGACTCAATTTGTGCTGCTGGGTACGAATATGATATAAAAATACTCATTGATGCTGAAGAGTCTTGGATACAAGACCCTATTGATGAGCTTGCTCAAGCAATGATGGCACAATACAACCAAGGAAGGGTGGTGGTTTATAACACTTACCAAATGTACCTTCAGCGAGGGTTTACTTTTTTAAAAAACTCTTTGGCATTGGCAAAACAAGGCAACTATTTGTTAGGAGTAAAACTGGTGCGGGGAGCTTATGTAGTAAAAGAACAACAACAAGCAGAAAAACCTGGGCATACCAACTTGTTGAACCCAGATAAAGCAACTACTGATCAAATGTTTGATGATGCAGCCACTTTTTGTCTCGAAAACATAGAGCACCTTGCGCTGTTTGCTGGTACTCATAACGAATCCAGTGGTTACCATATCGTTCGGCTTTGTCGGCAAATGAACATAGCCCCTAGTAACCCTAGAGTTTTTTTTGGGCAACTTTATGGAATGAGTGATCACATTACTTACAATTTGGCAAAAGCAGGTTTCAATGCAGTTAAATATGTGCCTTACGGTAACGTAAAAGAAGTGATGCCCTATTTATTTAGGCGGGCACAAGAGAATACAGCCATTACTGGACAGAGCAATCGGGAGCTTGAATTGATAAAGAAAGAGCTGAATCGAAGAAAAACTGAGGGGGTGTGAGTCACTCTGATAAACTTACTACCTGAGTGACTAAATCTTGTTTAGAGCAATATCTGAATGCCTTGTTCTGCTTTGCCTTTCACAGCCTCGTTGAGGTCTTGTTTTTTAAGAAGGTCTTTGAGTGCCTTTACAGAGTTTTTTTCCTGTAGTTCAACCATTACATCAATTAACGCTATTTGTACCAGAGGAGACTCTTGCTTAGCAATAGACTTGATCAAACCAGTGCGTACTTCTGGACGAGCAGCAAATTGACCCAAAACCTCTACAGTAGTCAAGCGCACATTTACATTAGGGTCGCTATTGAGGGTTTTGAGCAATGCCTTGGTAATTTTACTGTCTACCACAGAAATGTTACTGGTAAGGTTTACTGCTCTTAACCTTTCGCTGGCAGATTTCTTTTCCAGTAAAGACGAAATCAACCTTTTTTGATCTTCTTCCATCTTGTTCAATTTCTTTTGAATCACAGCAAGCGACCCTATATTTTTATTGGCCTTGCTCTGAGAGTTGTTAGGTGACTGACTGAAATAATACATACCCAATGCCCCTACAAGTATGCCTACAATACCATAACTTAGGTTATAAGCAAAACGATGATAGTTTAGATTTGTCCACCAGTTTTTGAGCATTGCCCCCAAGCTATGCTTGTTTTTTTCTTCCTGTTTATGAGTCTCTAGCATAGTATAGAAGTTTGCCGACATTTGCTCACTAGGTTCAGGCACTTGTACTTGCCCAAGTTGATCATTGAGTACTTTTAGCTCAAACAGTTCGCTTTTACCCGTTTCATTTTGCTCCAGGTATGCCTTAAGTGCTGCTTCTTGCTCAGGTTGAATATCACCATTGAGGTACTCAGTCATTAATATTTTATAGTGTTCTTTGTTCATAGTTGTTGGTTCTTTTCAAGCTTTTTATAAATGTCCTTTAAGTCGCTCAAAGCCCGATGAATCCGCACTTTTACTGCCCCTTCACTGCAATCCATCAATACACCTATGTCTTTGTATTTAAGTCCTTGGTAACGGCTCAAAATCAATATTTCACGTTTTTCAGGCGAAAGCCGCCCTAATGCAGTATTTAGCATGCGAATATCTTCTTGTTGGTGCAATTTATCTTCAGTGCTCACTTCTTCAGGTAGCTGGTTTTCCCATTGGCTGAGATCATCTTTGTAGCCCATACGACTTTGTTTTTTATGATGATCTATATTGATATTACGCGCCAAATGATACATCCAAGTAATAAACTTGCCCTCACCCGTAAAAGTGTGTTTATATTTGAGTATGCGTAAAAATACATTTTGTACCAAGTCTTCGCTGGTTTTGGTATTTTGGGTCATTCTATAAAAAAACCCAAATAAAGCTTTGTTGTAGCGTTCAAAAAGCAACCCTAACTTGTCTACATCGCCCTCCTTTACTTTAAGCATCAATCCATTGTCTGAAATAGCATCCAAGTGCACCTCCTGTTTTATTAAGTCGTTTGATAGGGGTAACTTCAGCAAATACAGAAGGTTACAGCAATTTTTATTTTTTCTTCAAAAAAGCTTGCACTCACCTACTACTCCATTGCCTCTATCTGCTTAAGTACTTCTGCTGCTTCAGCCTGTTTTTGATCGCTTGCCATACGATTGGTCGTTGATAGGTCATAAGCTTCTTTGAGCAACTTTTGGTACTTGGCTTCCAGTTTTTGTTTGGCAGTTTTTTTCTTAAATATTCCTAACATAATAATGAATAAATTTTAGGTAAAAATACAATTTTACAATGTCTGCTAAACTAGCCGTGGGGGTAAAATGTTATGAAGAATTTTATGTATATTTGACAAAAGCAAATATTATGGGACAAGCAAAACCTCAACAAACACATTATTCTTATTCAGAATACCTTGATTTGGAACAAACCGATGGTATACGTTATGAGTATTATCATGGAGAAGTATTTGCCATGTCAGGTGGTACAATCAATCATAATCAAATTTCTATTAATACTCAAAGAGCAATAGATGATGTCATGCCTGATGATTGTAGGGCATTCATAGGTGATATAAAAGTAGAAATATTACCTAATGCACACTATGTATATCCAGATGTGGTATATACTTGTGCCTCAGAAGACTTAGACGATGGGCAAGATCACAAGATTACGTCTCCTTCTTTGGTGGTAGAAGTTTTGTCTAAGTCTACCCGACAGTATGACAAAGACCAAAAACAAAACACTTATATGCGTATACCTTCTTTGCGTTATTATGTACTTATTGACCAGTACAAGTACTTTGTAGAGGCATACGAGCGACAAGAAGGCTTCTGGAAATATACTACCTATCAACAACCTGAAGATGTTATTGCACTTGCACAATTAAACCTCCATCTGACAGTCAAAGACATTTATAGGAAGGTGAAGTTTTAAAAAAGTTACCCCAGTATTAAGTCAGTGCTAAGGCAAAGTTGCCGTGAGATTGTATTTGCTCCTATCCTTGCTTTTTCGATAAAATAAGCTTGACCTTGCGCTAACCAATTCGTCTTAAAAAAATCCTACATTTGACCTACACTCCATACTCCATACATTATGAACAAAAGAGATGTAGAAATTGTAGTGATTTCTGATGTACACCTAGGCACCTATGGCTGCCAATCAAAAGAACTTACCCGCTACCTAAAAAGCATCAAGCCTAAAAAGCTTATTCTCAACGGTGATATTATAGACATTTGGCAGTTTAACAAACGGTTTTGGCCTAAAACACACTTTGCCGTAATCAAACAAGTCATCAATATGTTGTTGGATGGCACCGAAGTATATTACCTCACAGGAAACCACGACGAAATGCTACGCCGTTTTTCTAATGCCAGCATTGGCAACTTTCATTTGTTAGACAAAATGTCGCTGACTATAGATGATAAAAAAGCTTGGATTTTTCACGGAGATGTGTTTGATGCGACAATGAAAAATGCCAAATGGTTAGCCCGTTTAGGGGGCATTGGCTACGACTTACTTATTATGCTCAATAGCTTAGTTAATTTTGTGCTTGCCAAAATGGGCAGAGAGAAGATGTCGCTTTCCAAACGGATCAAAAATAGCGTAAAAAGTGCCATCAAATATATTCAAGACTTTGAGCAGGTGGCTTCTGACCTTGCCATTGAGAATAACTTTGACTATTTGATATGTGGGCACATTCATCAACCACAGATAAAAGTAATGCAAAACACCCAAAAACAAGGGGAGGTATTGTATTTGAATAGTGGAGACTGGATAGAAAACCTGACGTCGTTGGAATATAACAATGGTGCCTGGAAGTTGTATCAATACGATGAAACACAAATCAAAAAGGATAAGAAGCAAACAAAGAAAAAATCTAAAGAAGAAAATTTTCACATAGAAAAAGTAATTCACGAAACGGTGTTTGTTTAAATAGTTTTAACTGTGTACAAACCAAGGAATTGCTGTAATAACACTGTATAAGACCTGGTTTAAAGAAGTGATATTTGGGTTTCAGGCAAACGCTTTGTAGGTTTGATGGTTATTAAGCAAGCCAAAAACCAATGAAAATTTTGTACGCAGTACAGGGCACAGGCAATGGGCATGTAAGCCGAGCCATAGAACTTATCCCTTTATTACAACAGTATGGGGAAGTTGATGTGTTTTTGAGCGGCAACAAGTCACAGGTAAAAATACCTTATGACATTAAGTATAAAAGCAAAGGCATTACTTTTAGCTATACCAAAAAAGGAGGGCTTGCTTATTGGACTACCTTGCGTGAGTTACAGTTTAGCAGGGCATACAAAGAAATGAGACAGTTTCCAATAGAACAGTATGATGTAGTACTCAATGACTTTGAACCTATTACTGCCTGGGCTTGCCGTCTCAAAAAAAAGCCTTGTCTGGGTTTTGGGCATCAAGCATCGTTTCAATCTAAGGCTGTACCACGCCCTAAACATTTTGACCTGATAGGTGAAGCAGTATTGAAACGTTATGCCCCAGCAAGCCATTATGTAGGCTTGCACTTTGATAAGTACGACCAGAATATTTTCCTGCCTATCTTGCGTAAAGAATTATACGCGCTTCCTTTTGACCAACAAAACCATTATACTATTTATTTGTCGCACTACCACCACCAGCAAGTAGTCCCTCACCTACTCAAAGTTACCGATACACGCTTTGACTTATTCTCTAAACATTGTACTCACAAAGAAATACACAAAAATGTAACTTTGCAGCCTATAGATGGGCAGGCATTCATGCAGAGCCTTGCCAGTGGATCAGGAATGATTACTGGAGCTGGTTTTGAGGGTCCCGCTGAGGCCATTACCTTAGGTAAAAAACTATTGGTTTTGCCTATTTTGGGGCAGTATGAACAATGGTGTAATGCTGAAGCAATGCGACGTTTAGGAATAAAAGTAGTACGAAAAATAAACAAGGACTTTAGCGAAACACTCAAAGATTGGTTAGCCCACACCCCTATAGTACATAAAGATTACCCCAACCAAACTCAACAAATTCTTGACTATATTTTTACAGAAAAACTAAAAGAAATGCTATAAAAAAAGCGACAATATCAGGCAGGTTGCCCAAAGACTGTCGCTTGGTTTTTACGTTTTACTGATGAAGACTACACAGGGATCAATTTGTTGACGTTACGTAGTTCAACCTTAATGTTTTTAAGTTTGGCTTCTTGCTGAAACTCATCCAGTAGTTCAGATATATCGCTATCCATATATTGGGCACGGGTACCATCTATCACTACATGACTATTTTCTTCTATACTTTCGAGGGCATCTAACAACAAAGGTTTGTTCAGGAAAGAAGCATCTTTGTTGAAACGCACCAACACATGATCGCCGTCTTTGGTAACCGAAATAGAAGAGTGAAAATTAGAGCGGATTACAAAAAACAGTCCTACCACAATACCAATGGTGACTCCTACCAGTAGATCGGTCAGAAGTATAGACACAATCGTAATAAGGAAAGGGATAAATTGTTCCCACCCTTTTTTATAAATAAGTTTAAACACCGAAGGTTTTGCCAACTTGTAGCCTACTACTAATAAAATAGCTGCCAAACTTGCCAATGGAACCAGGTTTAGGTAACGGGCGATAAACAACACTGATATAAGCAAAAGTACACCATGGAAAAAAGCAGCCATTTTGGTACGCCCTCCAGCATTGATGCTTGCTGAACTCCGTACAATTACAGATGTAATAGGCAAACCACCAATCAACCCAGCAATTGTATTACCCAACCCCTGTGCAATCAGCTCTCTATCTAAGGGCGATTTTCTTTTGTAAGGGTCTAATTTATCTACCGCCTCTACAGTAAGAAGGGTTTCAACACTGGCAATAAGCCCAATGGTTACTGCTATAATCCATACTTCTTTTTTAAATAAATAATCCCAATTAGGAAACGATAAGCCACTCAGAATGCCTTCGGTAGGCAAACTTACTCTATGTGTATTGTTAAGTTTCAATGCAGGTAAGGCACTATTTAATACTACTTCGTTTAATACGATTCCTAATACTACTACAATAAGCGCACTAGGCAACCATCTAAAGTCTTTTAAGCGACTGTAGTCCCAGGTAATCATAATAATGAGCGAAATAACTGTAATAATCAATGCTCCCCATTCTACATGCTCAGTAGCGTGTAAAATGGCAGTAAATGTGTTTTCGTGGCTGTTGTCATAAAAGGCAAGAGAAAATTGTTTGGGGTCGTAACCTATGGCGTGGGGGAGTTCTTTGAGAATAAGTGTGATGCCAATAGCTGCTAACATTCCTTTAATGACAGAGGAGGGAATATAATAAGCAATGAAACCTGCACGTAAAACACCTAGTAATATTTGAATAAGCCCGGCAAGAAATACTGCTACTAAAAAGCCATTAAATGAGCCAATAGTAAATACACCAGCAGCCACAACCGCAGTAAGCCCAGCAGCTGGTCCACTTACACTCAGTTGTGATTGACTAAGAATGGGAACAATGATGCCACCAATAATACCTGAAATAATACCAGCGAAAATAGGGAAACTTAAGCCTGCATCTTTGGGTTGCGAACCTAATGCTATGCCCAAACAAAGAGGAATAGCTACCAGAAAAACTACTAAGCCAGCAGGTAAATCAAATTGTAAATTTCCTAGATAGTTTTCTTTGTGTAGAACATGTTTGTGTTTTTTTGCCATATAATGCGTTGAATCTTTAAAACTCTCTTATCAATGAAGATAATTTTAAATAGTAAGTATTGAGTTTTACAAAAATAGTAAAATTCATATCTTTTCAGGGTTTTATGTAAGTAAAAAGTGGAATAATTATTATGAAAATGAAGTGCGGTAACAAAAACAACAATTAAATTGTGAATTTGTTTTGCCAAAAAGTAAAAAAATTACCCTTAGGATCAATGATGGTTTATCCCGAATCGATAACCTGCCTGTTTCGCTTTATTTTTAGCCATTTTATTATATAATTTAAAGATACAACAGAATTACTGCACTTATTGAGCAAGCATACTTTTAAATAATACTATAATGGATGGAACTTTGGACAAAAGCATATATACAAAAAAGCTCAAGCAATTGATTAATAGTAATGATCTGACAAACATAGAACTGGCAGTTCAAATTATGGCTGGCAGTGGGGTACCTTTGTCTATGTTGGGCTATATCTATGCTTTATCGCTATTTCATCGAAACGAAACAGTAAAGGAAATAATGAAAATAGTGTTTGCTCAACATGCTTCTTTAGGGTTTATGCGCTTTACTAAAACATTGCATTACCAACATTATTCGGGTGAACGTGCTGTATCTGACTTTTTAGCTCAGTTTTGTAAATCGCCTTTAGTAAATGCCAAAGAGATTGTGTCTATTGCCATAGCACACATTAACCGAGGCTATAGGTTTGGGTTGGAGCATAATCTCATTGATGTACAAAACCTTAAGCATCCAGTCTTGTCCTCTTTTACGCTCAACTTATTAGAGTTTGGATTGGAAAAGCTACCTGCACTGGTATTTCAAATCCCTAAAATCAAAGCTTTGTACTTGCAAAGCAACCGTTTGACTGAAATACCTACTGAAATAAACCAATTAACCCACCTACAGGAGCTCAACCTAAACAATAACCAACTGACAGAGTTTCCTTTGGCAATTACCCAACTGGCCACTCTAAAATCACTCAATCTAAGTGGTAATAAGTTTCATTGTGTACCTGTCAGTATAGGCAAGCTTTCAAAACTTGTGACATTTACTCTCAAATCAGATCGGATCAAGGCATTGCCTGAAACAATGGGAACCTTGAGCAACTTACAAAGCCTCACTCTTTCGTCTTGTCGTATACAAAAACTGCCCGAGTCTATACAGCAATTGAAGCAAATAGAAAAACTAGCACTCGATAATAACCGGATAGAGGAATTCCCTGCTGTAATCACCAAGCTATCGTCATTGGTACATTTAAAACTCCAGAAAAACCAATTAAAACATTTGCCAGAAAGCATAGGCAATTTACGTAAGCTTTCCCACTTAAGTTTAAGCAACAATCACTTGAAAAAACTACCTGACAGTATGGGTAACCTTACTCAATTGATGGTATTATTGATTGCCCGCAACCAACTAGAGGTTTTGCCTGCCACTATAGGCAAATTAAGGAAGTTGCGTGAGTTAAACCTTGAAAAAAATCAATTGTCATGTCTTCCCCAACAGTTTACCCAAATATTAACATTAGCCCAGCTCAAGCTGACCTATAACAAGCTTACCCAGTTACCGCCAGAAATAGGCAACCTTCAGCAACTTAGCTTGCTCAACCTGAGTTACAATCAATTACAAGTATTGCCTAAATCATTGGGCAAACTTAAAAATTTGCATCAATTGAATGCTGATTGCAATAAACTAACTGAATTGCCCAAAAGCATACACGGCTTGCAAAAATTGTTTTTACTGTCATTGAACTATAACGCATTGACTGCTTTGCCTGAAAGCATAGGGCAATTAAGTAAAGTATTTCGTTTGCACCTTGAAGGAAATCAACTTACCCAATTGCCTGAAAGCATAGGCAATATGCAAAGGTTGTATACACTCAACCTAAAAAGCAACCGACTTACTAAACTGCCTCAGAATATACAGAAGCTTCAGGGATTACGTTTTTTATTACTGGATAAAAACCCTATTCCAACACACGAAAAACAACGGATCACCGATTGGTTGCCCCAAACACAAATATCTTTTTAGTATTTTTAACAAACAGAAAAGGGGAAATAAATGACTGCCATAGGTAATTTAAAGAAGTTGTTACAAAGTAGCGAAAATGCTAATATTCTGCTGGGTTTTGAGCTATTGCCTGCCTACTCGCCTACACCTGAGCTAACCTCTACGTTATTGTTTTTGAGTTATTTTCACGAGGATGCTACCATTCAAAATAAGGCCAGGCTATTTTTTGACAAGCTGGCAAATCAAAAATTTAGTCAAGAATCGTTGTACAGTACTTTAGATCCCAAACAAGTTTTTCGCATATTCAAAAGACTTATAAAATACCCAGAGGTTAATGGAGTGGAACTATTGAAAATGCTACTGATTCATAACCCTTACTGTAAGGTAAAAACAGCTTTGTTGTTTTGCCTGGAGCATAAATTAGATTGGCTTGCTGTAGCACAAAATATTACACTACCTAGTCTGACTTTGATACATAAACGAGAGCTACAACTATTGATAAAGCAATGGCAGGTATTACAGCATTTGCAGGTAACCCTGCTCACAGTATCAGACCTAAACTTAAGCACTTTGCCTCGTCAGCTAGGTTCACTTACCTCTTTGCAAAAACTTGTGGCAAGCCGTAATGTGCTCATTAAACTCCCCGAAAGTATAGGAAAGCTTACTCAACTCAAGGTTTTGTATTTGTCTTACAATCGTCTAAAAAATTTACCTGTTGCTATCACAAAGCTTAGGCAAATTGAAGAGTTACACTTGAACCATAACCTACTACAAAGTTTGCCTGCCCATTTGGGGGATATGTCACAGCTTAATGCATTATATTTAGCTGATAATCAACTTACTTCTTTACCAACATCATTGCCTCGGTTAACTCACCTACAAGAGCTTGACCTGACCAACAATCCAATTCAATATTTACCAGAAGGTTTTAATCAACTAAAAAACCTGAAAGTACTGAAAACAGGAGGGGGGAACATTCACCAAATGGCTTTGCAAATTTCTAAAGTACCTTGGTTAGAAACGCTCATTATACAACACACACAGTGGGAAACATTGCCTGAATGGATTGGAGGTTTTACTCAACTACAACAACTCGCTATAAAGCATAATCATATCAGTTGTTTGCCCAAAAGCCTGAGCTACCTTAAAAAGTTAAAGAGTATAGACTTGAGTTATAATCAGTTGGTAGGTATACCTGATAGCATAGGGGCACTGGAACAATTACAGGAAGCTAACTTTGAAGGAAATGGGTTACTCAAAATTCCGGAAACCATCAACAATCTAAAAAAACTTCGTTTTTTGCATCTGGGATACAATCAACTAATCTCATTACCCGCCAACATTGGGCAACTTCATTATTTAGAAACACTGATACTGGAAAATAATCAACTCAAATCTCTTCCTGTAACACAAGGAGATTTTCCACGCTTGCATACTTTACTGCTTGCAGGAAATCCTATAGAGATTCAAGAAATAGAGCGTTTAAAGTTAGCCTTGCCTCATACTATCATTTATGAGTCAGGCCAATAGGTTCCCAGTTTTGTATGTCTGTCAAGGTTGCTTCAAAGTGGCTGCGCATGCTACCTTGTCCTACCTTGCTTTTTGTATATAAAATAGCGCTAGAGGTAAACTCTACCGGAGTAACATACCCATGCTCTATCCTTGATATTATACTTTGCTGTTTATGCTCCAAATCTATCACAACTAATTGCGTATTTTGATTATCCAAATCTTTTTCGCTTGCCTTTACAACAAACTCTTGAAGTGCCAGGTAACTTTCGTTGATCACATACTTATTGGTGAAGTATCGGTTGTTGGTCTTTTTTTCACCCTGAAGATCAAGGTTGTAATAGACCAAAAAAAAGTCAGCCTTAGACGGTGACCACGTGGGCTGGTAATAGTTTTGAAGAACAAGTTCGCCTATTTTAGCACCATTAGGTGATTGTATTGTAATATTATTTGACATAGAAAAAAAGGTTTGATGAGTCGCTGTAAAGCTTTACATTCGTATACTTTATACTTGATTACTTTTTTGGTTGTGGTTTAGTGGCACACACCACAATTACAGAGGCTGGCTCAACAATTAGTAGCTTTTACAGAGGCAAGTGTACTAGTCCTTAGCTATCGGTGTGTCTTTGTTCTACAAACAGCTACAAATCTTACCACACATTGATTTTTAATAAAAAAAACACATAGATGGCAGTTATTGCCTTGGTTCAAGGTTAAAATCTAAATTATTTTTCAACCATTTCTAAATGCCTAAAATAGTTAAATTTACACCTTTATTAGAGTAAAAAATTATCATTTATGAAAAAGCTAATTTTACTAATTGTAGTCACATTTGCTGCCTTCAACCTACAGGCACAAAATAGTCATTATGCTAAAGGTAGGTGGATGTTAGGCGGCAATATTGCTTTCGTAAACGCAACATTCGAAAACACTACCAATGGGGTAACCACTTCAAGCACACAAAGTGTATTTAACATATCGCCACAAGTAGGTTATTTTATCACCCAAGGTTTTGCCCTTACGCTTAATACCGACTTTAACTTTAGCAATGTAGCCAATACAGTAAGCCTTCAGCCTGGGGTACGGGGTTATGTAGTAAAGGATTTGTTTCTTGTCGGACGAGTAGGTTGGGGACAAACCAATGTGAAGGATAGCAATACTGAGGTACGTAATTTTAACTGGCAAGTAGGCGTAGGTTATTCATTTTTCTTAGCACCTAATGTAGCGCTTGAACCAGGGCTATACTACCAGTATTCCAGAGACACCAATTCTGTAACTTCGTCAGAAAACGTGTCTAAGGTAATCAACTTAGGCTTAGGGTTAAGGGTTTTCTTATAGTCAATATAAAACATAATGGAGAAATGTTTGTAATGTTTCTCCATTGTGTTATTTAGAGTATGTTTAAATTTTGTCTTCGGAGTTAAAAATGATGAGTTTTTTGTGCTGGCGAGATATATTTTTAAGTGAATAGCTAAAGCTATTGACGCAAAAATTAACGAAGTCAGCGCGTAAAAATCACTTTTTTAGCCTAGATTATGATTTTTAAACATACTCTTATATATTACCACACGTCTTTGCCCCCTCCTATGTTTTCTATCAACCAACCCGTAATAGGGTTGAGGTAGCGGTTGGGTACTACACTTGCCGCTTTCGCTGAAATGCTATTGACTACTCCTCCAGTAATATGCACTCTTTTCCCATCAAATAAAGCTTTATAAGCTTCCTCTGCTACTTCTTGAGCACTTTGGCTTACCCATTCGGTATAGGGGTTTTCTTTAGCCAAATGAGCTTTTTCCAAAAAATCGGTGCGGGTAATACCAGGACATACAGTAGTAACACCTATGTTAGCTTCTTTTAACTCTTCGGCTATAGCTTCTGAAAATGATAAAACATAAGCCTTAGAAGCAAAATAAACCGCCATATTAGGGCCAGGCTGAAACGCTGCCAAAGAAGCTATATTCATTATTTTATAATGTGCTGCTACTCCATTGGCTAGGTCTCTTTCTTTTTGTACCAACATATCTTTGACAAACACTTGAGTAAGTTCAGTCAAAGCTGTCACATTTACCTGTAACATCTGAAAACTACTTGCAGTAGTTTGTTCGGCAAGTTTACCTATACTGCCCAAGCCTGCATTATTTACCAATACATTGATATGAATGTCTTTTTCGATGAGTTGCTCATAAAGTACTTGGGCGGCATTTGCTACACTCAAGTCTTGTGGTTTCACCCATGCTTTGGTGTCAAACCGGTGCTCTATGTCCTCAGCAATGGCCTTGAGTTTGTCTTCACGACGTGCCACCAACACCGTATTGTAGCCTTTAGCAGCAAAAACATACGCCAAAGCAGCTCCAATACCACTCGACGCACCTGTAATTAATACAGTAGGATTCATAATGTTAAGATTTCATGATGAGTTCAAAAATTTGATGATTAAAGTTACTTCAGTTTTCTACACAAAAAAAATAGGTAGCATGAAACCTCACGTACCTATTTCAAATTAGCTTACTTTTCTTAAGCTTACATTTCACACACGACTTTTATGTTTACGATGCATCAATACACATCATAAATCAAACCCTGAGCATCTGCTCAAGCATTCAGCATACCCATCTCTTTATGGTCAAGCATATAACTATATATCCCTCTTGCTTGTACTATCATTTACCCCTAATTGTACTTATTAACAAACACCAAATAGAGCAGTGTCCTGATACACCACTGCCCAAATAAGACGACACACATTGATCTCTCAACGGAGCTAAACAGGAGGTGGTTAAATGACTAAACCCTGTGATGACTAACTACTATAAATAATCAATCGACAAAGCCAGGTTTTCTTTATTTACCCATTGCTTTATCACTTCCATCTCTTGTGGCTTAGGTTCACGGTTTCGCTTGCCCCTTATCTCGCAAATTCTCCATTTTTTACCCATCTCAATAGTCACACATTTCTCCTCTTTGCCCTGACCATTTACCTTGGTCATTGTCCAAATAGTACTGTAGCCCCCCAAGCATTTGTGGGTATAGGTGCCTACACAATGCATCATAGCTTTGCCCTCTAGCCATAGCTCATAGTTGTTAATCAATTGCGATATTTTGTACAATACCTGTTTTTCAACATCCCAATATTCAAAGTCGTTGGTAGGGTCTGGCGTCCAGACAAGTAACGAATCGTCAAACACACTACTCAACACTCTAGGCGAACTCAACCACTCATCTACCAATCGCATGATCGATTGGTCAGTCCTCCCCTTGAGACTAAAATTTGGGGCAACAGGGGGCTCATGTACAATGCCTTTGGCTCTGGTGTATACTTTTTGTCCATCGTATTTATGAGCATTGATAAAACTAATGACCTGTGCTACTTCTCGGTTATTGGTGAGCTCAGGATAGTAGGCAAAAAACTGTATGACTTGCCTAAAAAACAATGGGTCTTTATAAATCCGTTTCCAATGGGTAGCATGCCATTGTTCAAAAAAAGCCTCAGTACCACCTAATGCACATACTTGCCCATACAACAAAGCTTTTTCTATTGAGTAGTGTCTGGGAGCCTGGGTAAAATAATGCGCCATTTTGCTATTCAACTTAAAAGGCAATGAACGCACATCTTTGATATTGCCCCCTTTGCCCAAGTGAACAAACCACCATAAATGGGTAGAATGTTGGGCTTGCCAGGCTGGATACATAAACTCAGGCATTGTATGCTTCACAAACAAATGCTGTAATAAGTCTTTCAACATTGCCTCATACACTTCAAACCCACCGCTTTTATGGGTAGGGTTCCAGTGCTTGACAGGTTGCCAACTCTCTAGAGTATTGATCCAGTATTTGCGAAATCGAAAGATGTTGTATAGTGCAATAGGAGCATACAGAAGTGGAATAGTTTCAGGTCGTAAAACTTGTTTTAAGAAGTTTAAAAACTTAATCCGTTTTCCTCCCTCCAACTGCTGGTTATTCTGTAAAACATCTCCTATGCCTTGCAACAACAAAGGGGCATTTTCTGCTTTGACTTCTTGATGATAAAGTTGGTGTAAGCCATTGATGGTGTTGGCATAAGCAGACCACACCAATTTTTTAAGATATTTCTTGTTTTGCTTTTTATGAAACCGTTTTTTCTTTTCTACCTTTAGTGATTTACGGTTTTTGCGGTGAGATTTTGAACAGTCTTGTCTACTCATGATTGCCAAATTGTGGGCAGGTGTATTTTACCCACCCCAATACAAGAAGTAATTGTTTTGTTATGAAGGTATGCTACAATAGCATTCGTTGTCTTACCCTACCCAAACAAGCTTACTTCTTTGGCTTTTCAGGAAGGGAGAGGAAAGAAAACAGCTTTCTCGGCAAGAGGATCGCTATCTTCTAAACCATCTAAAATGTGGTTTCGCATATCACTAAATATTTAAATATAAATCTCATTATCAGTTATTTAAGCAATTAATTAATCACTAATTTCACAATGGTGCCCTACCTTAAGTTGCTCACGAGCAGCCCATTGTTTTATCAACTTAGCTTCTTCCAGGTCAGGCATTCTGTTTACCTTTCCCCTTACTTGTGTAATGGTATTGTTCTGCTTGAGTTCTATCGTTAATAGTGGTTTTACTGAAAAACCCGAAGTAGCGGTCAATGCCCAAATAGATACATCACCTGTTTGGCATCGATGCATATAATTGCCCACACAATGTCTCATTTTTTCGCCTTCGCGCAAGAGCGCAAAATTGTTGGTCAATTGCATAATGCGATAAGTGATACCATTGCCTTTTTTCAAGAAATTATTCACCTTGACAGGCGCCCAAGTAGTGAGCTGGTCATAGCTTGAACTATAACTATTCGCCATTTTTTGTTGCCAAGCCCTTACCTCTCGCATCATCGAAGCAGCCGTTTTTTGCTTAAGCGAATAAGGTCTACCTACTTTGCCCGTAAGCTGTCCATAATCATCTACTGCCACATTGGTCATTCGTTTGATGTTGATAAACTCCACTATATTTTTTATGTGATTATCTTGAGCCAACTCTTTGTTGTTCAAAAAGAATTGTAATAGTGACAACCAAAAACCTTGGTCTTGACTTATGTACAACAATGGGCTATTTAGTAATTGTTTGATCAACAAATCATCGCCCCCTAAGGCAGTTACTTGTCCGTATGTCAAGGCTTCTTCGATGGTATAATCTGCGGGTGCCTGCAAAAAATGATGCGCCATTTTTTTAGTCAAATGTGCATACATATTAGGGGCAGTCCTGATATTTTGCCCTTTGCCCAAGTGGATAAACCAATCAATGTGTGCCATATTACCTTTGTGCCAGGCATTGTCCATAAATTGGGGTACCTCATATTGTGCAAACAGGTAATGTACCAAATCAGAAAATACCATTTGGGCATCTTCAGTTTGGGTAGGCATCCAGCCTTTGGGCAAACGCAACCATTGGTTTGCCTGACCAAATACTGCTAACAAAGCCTCAGCTTCACGGTAGATCTCATACCCCTTGCGTCGGGCTATGCTGTCTAAAAAATGATAAAATGCTTTTTTCTCATGGTGTGTGCCTTGCCAGTCACCACGTATCAATTGCCCTATGGGTTTATAAGGCGAATTTTCTTCTAAATTTTCTGGCTTAAGCTTTTTGCGGAACAAAGCCTCCAATGTTTTGCGAGGTTTGGTCAAGTCCGCTTTTTTTAGTCGAGAACTCATCACTGTAAGAGTTTTCAATGACAAAGCTTCAAGCGACCAAGTTAATTTTGTAGATGATAAACAATTGTTTTTCAATGCCTTACCCTATTTTACTTATCGGGTAAACTATTATCAAGTCGCTCAAAGCTTCATGAAGTATTAGAATAAAGAAAAGAACCAAACTCCTTCAGGAGTATAAACTTGTTACTATTGAATACAGTAACATTCCGTAATATCATTTTTGATTTTGTCATTGTTATTTTAGGTTTATGAGCAACAGAGCATTACCCTATTGCTCAGGTTTTAATGAAGCATCTATGCGATTTTTGCTCCACCTATGTTAGGTGAACAAACAAGCTTTAAATATCGTATTTATACGATATAAATAACCCCATTCATGGCCTGGACAATCAAGTCCTTTTTTCGCCGAATGGGTTTCGACGCTACACGTTTTCATCTAATAAATCTGTTTAAATTTTAAAGGGGTGTTTGTTGGGGAAAACCACCACCCCATGCAGGGTTGCATATACCTGTTACCCAACGAAACCACAAAAGGTTATTTACCTTTACCAGCTTCTTTTTGTAGTTGGGTAATCATTTTTTCCCGTTCCAAACTATCTAAAAGTCTGTCTTTTAATAAGTTTACCATTTCTTCGAACGATTGTCTACGAGTAAATTTCTCGATCACCTGCTTGGTCTCGGCGTCTATCAGTAAGATAAACCCAGTGCCCGCATGCTTTTTAACACTGCGGGCAACTCCGAGGGCAGTAGCCAAAAGGTCAGACTGATAACGGGAGGTATTATTGGTGTAGTTAAAGTCCACGAACAACACTTCTCTACCATCGAAACGATTTTTCAAATCATTGAAAACCGGAGTCATCACCTTACTTGCGGCACACCAGTCGGCGTGTCGTTTTACAACTATTAATCTGGCAGCAAACCTAGGTTTACCGGGCTTTTTCACCACACTAGGCTGCCCCTTTTTGGAGGTGGTAAATAGGCTAAACATTTTTGTTATGTGTTATTTAAATTGTGTGAAATACTTGAATTTAGTGTTATTTCTTTCCCCTTGCGGGTGTTCGCGGCGGTGTGTTATTTGCGGATTTGGCAAAAAAAGGCACAAAAAAACCCGAACCTTGTTGGGTTCGGGCTACCTTTATATCTTGGAATAATTATATATCAATCCAGATAGAATGTAGAGGTATACCCGTACCCTTCGCTAAAAAGTCAATAGTAACTTTTTGTGAGTGTGGCACCAAAGCTGGTGCTTCTTTCATACAATATGTAAGACTGAATTTTCTCACTGAACTATCCTATATTTTTATTTCTGTTCCACATAATTTTCTAATTATAGCGCAATTATAGCTATTTTGTTTCATAAACCAAACATTTATCGGTTAAAACAATAAAAAAAATTTCTTATTTAAATCAGATTTAAATGGTATAAAGCATATTGCCTGGTCTTAAAAACAAGGCTGAAAGTATAAAAAAACAAGGTTTGAACTAGTTTTTTAGGTATTTTTAAGCTGAGTTAACAGATAGATATTAGCTGAAAAAACCTCTTTATTAAATACAATTAACAGGTTGTTTATCAAGAAAAAGTGACTTGAAATAAATAGTTAAAAAACATCTGATTTATTACATTGATATTGCTTTCCTCAAAAACAGGCATAAAAAAACCCGCGAAATTCGCGGGCTCAAAAATTACTCTAAAAAAGTTTTTGGCATCACTACTTCACAAATTGGTAAGTGCTTGGCATTGTTTTTTGCTTGGCGCGCAAGTCGCTTACTTCTTCGCCATAATCTTTAATTTGTTTAATAATATCAACGCCTACGTTTTCACCCCATTTAGTAATCAATTTAGTATAAATTGGTCCTACTTTACCATCGCCAATCTTATAGTTATTGATAGAAGTACAAGGCACCATACAAAAAGGAGTTGCTGTATAAAATGCTTCGTCAGCGTTCATTACATCATAAGGCTCAATGTTGCGGTACTCGTGCTCTAGCCCTAAAGCGGGAGCTAACTCATTGATTACGTACTCCATGCTTACCCCACGCAAAATGTTACGAGGCTCAGGGCAAATCAATTTGTTGTCTTTAATAATGAAGAAGTTACTACCTGTACCTTCAGTGATAAAACCATCAGGATCAAGCAATAAAGCCCAATTGCGGTCGCCCGACATATTAGACACTTCGATGTTGGCCATCATGTAAAACATACGGCTACGGTTTTTTACTTTAGGCTCTTGCAAAGATGCAGGAATGGCTCTTTGTGAAGGGATGGCGGCGTTTACTCCTGTGTCAAACAAGGGGCCCATGGTGGCCACTGTCCACTTAAAGGGGAAGTCGGTAATTACTACGGTAGGTTCTACTTTGCCATCAAAAATTTCAGAATAGAAAGACAAAGGTCCACGGCTGATATTTACCATTAAGCGATGCTCGTCGTGCTCAGCAAATACTTTGTCGTTTCGGTCAAGCACTTCATAACATATCTTTTCTAGTTCTTCTATAGTATGAGGAATTTTGATGTGGAGGTAGTCCATAGAGCGGTACAAACGCTCTAGGTGTTCGCGGATTTTGAATTGTTTTTTGTTGAATGAGCGGGTCATCTCAAACACCATGTCACCAAACATCAAAGCTGAATCGTATACCGAAATGCGGGCTTGCTTTTCGGGGAGAAATTCTCCATTTAGGTAAATTATTCTTCCTGAATCCATATAAAATGATTTATGCTGTTGAGTAGAAAGTTTATCTACAACAAGATATAATTAATTCGATTACAAAATTAGGAATAAGTCCAATTCTTTCGAGCCCATACTTTATTTTTTGTGGATTAGTTTCGTTTTTGTTCAATTATATATAGGTGCTGATGTATCGGAACTTCCAACAATGGCAATATTAGCCAAAGTAGGACTCAAATTGCCATAAATGTTAAACAGCCTCAACAAAAAAGCAACCTTGAATAAGGTTGCCTCTTAGGAACGGTGTCAAAATAAATTTACATTCTTAACCTCATCTTTTTTGGACATGCTTCGTTAAAAAAACTTGCC
>NZ_CANLRP010000023.1 GCF_947493425.1 uncultured Microscilla sp.
AATCCAATAGATTTTAAAGATACATTGTCTATTGGAGCCATTCACAGATTTTAAAATGGAGGATGGCGAACATGTTGTTATTGAACAACTTAAATTAAGCATCAAGGTAGTTACTTTGATGACAAATTCATAACGATTTAATAGGTTTATTCACTTCACTATTTTCTTGAGCTATTTTTAGGTGAAGACTTTAAAGTAGTTGTTTTAATGGTTTGAATGTTTGATAGTTTGCGAGGAGGTAGGCTAATTAATGGCTTTGTAAATGACTGATTATAAGTAGTTTATGAATCGGTATCTCAGGGCTTATACCGTATAAGAGGAAAAGTGGATACAAAATATAAAAACACCATACTGTAGTATTGACAAGCGGTTTTTAGGATTGATATCAAAGTATGGTGTTGGTTAATTTTGCGTAAGCAAAGAATTAAAAAAGCATAACTGGCATTGGATCAAAAAAAGCTGGAGCCAGATGGTTTAAAGTAAAGATATTTATATAAGCAGTAATTAAAAGTTAATCGTTAAGCGCCTGAGCGATAAGGTTGATGCCCCAAGGGTGTTGAAAGCCTAATTTTTGAGCGCTTTCCCAGTCTTGGCGGGCTTTGTCTTTGTTTCCAATTTCTTTATAAGCACACCCTCTCATATATAAAGCATAAGCCAAATTAGCAAGAGCATTTATCTGGGCAATAGCCTGAGTATAATACTGAATAGACAGCTCATACTTTGCCTGATCAAATACTTGTTCGGCAGTGTCCATAAGACTAATGACACTTATAGGTGAGTGTGAAGAGTAATGTGTGCTAGTCATAGTTCTATGCGTTTGTTAATGATGTATTTGCCTTGATTTTTAATGACATTACAAATATAGATAGTTCATTTGATTTAAAATATTTCACTGTATTTCATGGGGGCAGCCGTAATAAGTTAAAACAATGATAAACTGTAACAAGCAGGCATAAAAAACGAGCATTTCATTGACTACGCTATTTCGATAGGTAGCTCAAAACCAAACCTTTGAGCTTCTTTCCAGTCTTTTGCTGCTTCTATTGCATTGCCTGTTTCGTGATAAGCACAACCACGCATATACAATGCATAAGCCAGGTTAGAAGGTGAGTTGATTTGTGGAATGGCTTGAGAGTAATATTCAATCGATAAAATATACTTCTCTTCATAAAATATGCTTTCTGCGGCGTTCATAAGCTCTACTGCCTTTTGTGCCGGTGTTTTTTTATAGTTCTTCATAGTTCTGTCGTCTTCTTGATTGTTTTGTAAAATGCATTGAATGCCTGTTCTTAAAAAATAGCATTGTTACATAAAGGCATATAGGCTGTAGGATTGGCCGCGAAGAAGAAGGTAATTGGCTGAGGTATAGATAGGCAGTGGATTTACTTAATTAACCACTCATACTGTTCTTGGTTGCTGGTATAAAGCGCTTGTTCAAGTTGCTTTTTCCATCGGTTATAGATGCTTTCTTGTTCAAATGTCATTGTTTTGAGTATACCCTTTATTTTACTCAGTTGGTATACTTCGTACTGTCTCAGTTGTATTAACCAAGGAGTGAGTAAATCTTTATCTTGTGAGGTGAAATAGTTGGAGCAAGGAGCACAGGCAGCGGGTGTTTTTCTGAGTACAGAAGTGTTGTTAGGTTGACTCAACTTGCCAGCGGGTAGGGTAAACCAAAATGTAGTACCTTTGCCTACTTGCGACTGAACACCAATAGTACCCCCTTGTGCTTCTACCGCAAGTTTGCAAAAGGTGAGTCCTATGCCAGTAGAATAAGCCCCACTGATTTTGGGTGAGTGATTTACCTGGTAAAACTTGTCAAATACATTTTTTTGAGCTTTTTGTGGTATTCCACATCCCTGGTCACTGACAGAAAACCTGACAGTGTCAGCATTTACCTGTTGGGTTTCCACCAATATTTTACTGTTTTGAGGCGAGTACTTAATAGCATTACTCAATAGGTTGGTCAAGGTTCTTTTTACCAACCGGCTGTCAGCGGCTACTGAAGTAGGGTGAGGTGGTGATTGAATGATGATGTTTTTAGCCTGTGCTTTGCCCTCCACCTGCGCAATTGCTTTGTCGATCAGGGTTGAGCTATGGAGAGGTTCAGGGTTTATGGGAAGTTTGACCTCCTCCATTTTTTCTACATCCAAAATATTCATAATTAAATCAAGCATGTGAGTCCCTGACTCATAAATGCGCTCCATATCGCTACCTGATTGACCATTTTCTGATAGACTAATGATATTGCTCAAAGGGGTTTTAAGATCATGAATAAGCATGTTGATCATTTGTTTTTTAAAGCAGGTAAGCTCGTCGGTAGGCGCAGGGTCTTGTGGGTAAGGCGGGGTGGTTTCTCTGGGCGTATTTAATGGGCGTATTGTTTGAAAAGCAGGTGCAAAGACTTGTTGTTGAGACATGTAGAATATTCCAGCAAATGTTGTACTTATGATGGCTACTGAAAATAAAGAAGGGGTAAAAAAGAAAAAGCTAACACCTGCCAGTAATATCAAAAATAACTTTTCTTCAGGGATGCACTGATACACCGAAAGTGAGTAACCCCGTGTTATTTTCATTTTTTTATCATTCATCATATCGTGTAATGTTCTTATATAAAATAGTTCTAATGCCTTCATTACAAACATACCCATATAAGACCGATAAAAATATTTCACCCTATTTCACCCTGCTTTAACGCTCAGTTAAATAAGCGCCACACTTTTATTTTAAACCTTAGGTGCCAAAAGTTTGAGAAAATGAGCTAAGTACTTGAAAAAGAGTGTTTTTTGTGGGTAATGAGAGGCTTAATTGCAGGGCATTATTACAAGGTTTTTTTAGAATTTTATTTTGCTTTTTGCTCCAATACTTTCTATCTTGGTTAAGTATCTGGCTATTTTTAATAAAAAAGGCTATCCTTCCCGGAGCTCATGTAATAATTCCTCAATAAAGTAAGGTTCATGTAAATCCCTAAGAAAGCGATGATAAATCCATCAATACCGAATTACACGCTATTAGAAAAAATTGGAGAAGGAGGCTTTGGTTTGGTATATAAAGCCAAGCAAAGCAATACAGGACAGTTGGTTGCTATTAAAGTACTGAAAAATGATGTAGGCATTGATGAGCAAAAGCATAGGCATCAACAAGCCCGATTTGAGCGTGAAACCCAACTTAGTGCAAAAATTAATCATCCCCATATAGTAAAATTATTAGATAAAGGCTATACAGAAACAGGTGAACTATTCGCTGTTTTTGAATATGTGGCTGGCGAAACACTCAAAGATTATATCATTCGTAATGGAGCTTTACCTGCTGCTGAGACAGGGGTCTTAATGGGACAGGCGTTAGACGCCTTGGTTTGTGCCCATGATCAAGGCATTGTGCACCGCGACCTTAAGCCTCAAAACCTAATGGTATCTCAAACCGGATCGCAACGCCATATCAAGATCTTAGACTTTGGTATTGGCGCGTTTACCCAAGAGTATCGTACCAAAGACTACAAAAGCCTCACTCTCACCAAAGAAATGGTGGGTACTCCCAGCTATAGTGCCCCTGAGCAGCTTCGGGGCGAACCGCCTACCGTAAAGTCTGATTTATATGCCTGGGGGTTAATTTTGATAGAATGTCTGACTGGAAAAACAGTGATGGAAGGCGATTCGATTGCTGAAATATTTCAGCAACAACTACAGGCAAGCAACGTACCTCTACCTGCTGCAATTTTAGACCATCCTCTGGCAAGTTTGCTGCGCCGGGTACTCGAAAAAAATCCTCAGTCAAGGGCAGGATCTGCTGCCAAGTTGTATGAAGATTATCTGGACATTAATTTTAGCTCTATAGTAGGCAAATTAGCCCGTGAATCTGCCGGGCAACTGGCTGATTATGAAGATGATCCTACCTTGGATAGTGACATGGATGTAGTGGTAGGGCGTAGCGCAAAACGACAGATTACAGTACTTTGTGTAAAGTTAAGCTTGGTGTTGTCTGATGACAATGACTTGAGCCTCGAATTATTGGATACCATTCAAAAAGATCAACTCAATGGGTGCCGTGACATTGCCATACGCTATGGAGGACACATAGCGGGAAGCTTAGGCGACAATATTTGTATATATTATGGCTATCCTGAGGTAAGCGACAATGATGCCCGACGCGCTGGAAGAGCTGCGCTTGAGCTGGTTACCCAAACCCAAAAACGCAGTGCATTGCTGCAGGCCTTGCATGGCATTTCGCTCGACATCAGGGTAAGTTTGCACGCGGGCGAAGTAGTAGTAAAACAAGCGCATACCCCTGAAGGGCTTACGCCCAATGTGGCCTTTAACCTTTTGTATCAAACCAAGGAACAATCGGTGTTGGTAAGCGAAACGACCAAAAAACTACTAGACCCTTTTCTTGAGTTCGAAGTAGCCGAATCTTGTTATTTTCCTAATATAGCAGGTGAGTTTAAAGTATATGCGCTGGTAGGAGAACGACAAACAGAAGCCTTGTCTTTTTTGCGCCCACAAAGTGCTGGGCGACAAATGATAGGTCGAGAGCAAGAGCATCAAATATTTGTACAGCAATGGCAAAAAGTAAAAGCCGGAGAGGGACAGGCAGTACTATTTAGCGGGCAAGCAGGCATTGGTAAGTCACGCTTGACTTATGAGTGTAAAAAACAACTTCGGGAAGAGGGGGTTGTAGTAGCAGAGTGCCGTTGTTTGCCCGAACACGAAAATAATGCGTTGTACCCGTTTTTTGACATGTTGCGTAAACATTGGGGTTTGCAAGAAGGTGAAAACCAAGATTTTAATATAGTAAGACTAGAGGATGTACTGACTCAGGCAGGATGTGATACAAAAATGGCATTGCCTATACTTTGTTCCTGGTTATCGGTACCCTTGTCTGATACTTATGAAGCAATACAATTGCCTGCTCCTGAGCAACAAAAAGAAATTTTAATGGATGCGCTCGAAAAACTGATCCTTAACCTTGGAGAGTCAGCATATTTCTTACTGATAGTAGAAGACTTGCACTGGCTCGATCCTACCAGTAAAGAATTACTAGAGCGATTGTTACATAACTTAGACCAACAAAACTACTTGTTATTGCTCACTACCCGCCCTTATTTTAAACCCTCTTGGTCGTACAACTACTTGGCAGTGATGGATTTGATGCCCTTGGAAATCAATTCGGTGAAAAACTTGATTGAAGGCGTGCTGGAAGGCAAAAAGGTAACTGATCCCACTGTACAATACATAAGTGAGCGAGCGGACGGTATACCTTTATTTATAGAAGAGTTAAGTCAGATGTTACTTGAGCAAGGATACTTGGTTTTAGACAGTGATGAATATCATTTGCAAGAAAACCTAGACGAAGAAGCCGTTCCGGTGACCTTACAGGCATTACTCAACGCTCGTTTAGACAAGTTAGGTTTAGCCAAAGAAACCGCTCAACTTGCGGCTGCCATTGGACGTAATTTTGACTATGATTTATTAGTCCGGTCTTCGTTGCGTGACGAAGCATTGGTACAAGCCGATTTGCACCAGCTCATGAATGCCGATTTGGTTTATCGTCAAAGACGTGTACAGGGCGAAAGTTATATTTTCCGTCACGCCCTTATTCGTGATGCAGCGTATGATGGTATGCCCAATGCCCTGCAGAAAGATACTCACCAACGCATAGCCACTACGCTGGAGAGCGAGTTCCCGTACGTTCAAGAGGAGAATCCCTTCGAAGTAGCCAGGCATTTTGCCGGAGCCGAACTATTTTCAAATGCGGCTGATTATGGGTTGCAAATGGTGAAAAAACAAGTCGATGGTTCATCCAATCAGGAAGCTTTATTGGTAAATGAAAAAGTAAAAGGTTGGATAGAGCAGATTACATCATTGACCACAAAAATTGAAACTGAACTTACCTTAAACAACACCGTGCTGCCTGCATTTATGGCCATTGAGGGTTTTGGTGGAAAAAGCGTATTGCAAACAAGCAAGCGCAATGAAGAATTGATAGATAAAGTAAAAACACTGGATAGCACACTATCTAATCATAACCTTGAAGCCTTGGCTAACAACACTGAGTGGGCGTTATTTTTAAATTATCATTTTCATGCCAAACGTAAAGATGCGCGCAAAATAGCTGAGAAGATACTACAAAGTGCCCGAACTAAGGGTGATCGTATGAGAGAAGTGGCCATTTCGCCTATGATTGCTCAGGCATTCTTAATTGATGGCGATTGGGCATTGGCAAAAGAAGTGTGTACAAGGGTGTTAGAGATATACAATGAGGCAACAGATGTAGAAATAGGCATTGCCCATGGGATGGAGGCTAAAAGTGCCGCCAACTTTATTTTGGCGCGTATTTATTGCTGCTTGGGTTATCCTGATAAAGCCATTGGTTACATAGAAAATGCCATTGCCTGGGCTGAGCAAACCAAACACCTGGTAACTACCACCTTGTCTTACAACTACAAGGGCATTATAGGAAGCCTAAGGCAAGACAAAAATATGGTGAAACAAGCAGTGACAGATCATAATGCCAAACACGCGGGGCTTTCAGAAGGAAATTGGGTCACTATTCATTTGCTAATGCTCAACGACTGGAGCAATAACAAGTATGACTATGCTGCCCAGTATGTAAAAGATTCTTTAGCGTCTGGACAACACTATGCTTTAGGCTACTTTGAACCTTACCTTGCAGAAACTTACCTTGACCAAAAAATGGTACAAGAAGCCATTGACTTGATGGAAAACTCAGTACAGCGTTGTTTGAAACACGAAGAATGGGGAACATTGCCTATGGTTACCAGGCGATTGGCGTTGAGTTATTATGCCGCAGACCAATGCCTAAGTACAAGGGTGAAAGAACAAATCACTGAGTCGCTGAAGCTTGCCCAAAAACAACAAGTAAAATGGTTTGAGTTTGAAGCCCTGATTGACTATGCCAATATTTTGCTGGAGTGCAACGAGGAAGTTATAGAAGAAAAGGTGAAAATATACAACCAACTTGAAAGCGTAATGGATTTTTTCAAAAGAGAAGGAGAAGCCCAGGAGACGCTACAGTGGAAACGTGCAGTCAAGGTTTTAAATAATATTAAGAGTTTGAATAACTAATAGATCACGTTAGTTTGAGCAAGGAAGCAGGTGAAGGCTCATATTGTAAGCAATTAATTTTATAGAATTGTAGGATAGAACAACAGTAAAAAATACTAAATATCTGCTTTAATTACTTAAACAGTGCACTAGAATATTTTCATAGAATTACGAACTCTAAAAACAGTATCAAATGAATCAACCTACACCTGATACCGACTTATTGAGTTATCTAAAACAGCAAATTGACTCAGTAGTACACCAAGGTGACATACTTATTATTGTACCTCCTTTTTATAATATTGGCTTCATAGCTCTTGGACCTTATTTATTACAAGCCATTGCTAAAGAACATGGGTATAAGGTTGATGTCTTACATCTGGACTTGTTGTTGGCAAACCTCATCGGGATAGAAGATTACATAGAAATTCAGGAAAGCCCGTCATTTTGGATGTTAGGCGAGAGGATGTTTGCCCGAAGTGCGTATGGTTTACCCGCATTGGGTGAAGACAGTGCCCAAACCAACGAGCACTTTCATACCATAAGCCCTACCAATAAGGCACAGATGTACTTGAACCACGGACATGCCTTTGATTTAGAAAAGTACCAAAAACTAGAAGAGCAATGTTACCAGTTTGCGCAGTGTGCAGGCGCCATCATTGCAGGGCTTGACTATACTATAGCGGGTGTTTCGTTAGGGTTTTGTAATCAAATCAATGCTGCGGTTGCCTTTATCAATCACATTAAACACCATGCGATAAAAACGACTACTATTATAGGTGGTAGCTATTGCGAAGGAGAAAAGGCTGAAGCCTTGTTTTCTCTAAGTGACAAAATTGATTATATTTTTGAGGGAGAAAGCGAACTCACATTTATTGAGTTTATTGAACACACCCTCAGCAAACGACCTTACCCCAATAGGCTCATCAAACCCAAAAAAGCAGTCCCTTTAGAAAAACTCCCCATTGCCAACTATCAAGCGTATGCTCATCAGGTAAAAACTATCATGGGAGAAGAGTACTATGAACACAAAGTAAAAGCGGTATGGTATGAAACCAATCGAGGGTGTTGGTGGGCAGAAAAAGCCAAGTGTACATTTTGTGGTATTACAGAAATAGGCTTTCGACAAAAAAGCATTGCTCAAATTGCCCAGGATTTAGAAAAAATAAAAGCCCAGGTTCCAGACAAGTTTTTGTTTTTTACCGACCTGATTATGTCAAGTGGTTTTCCTGACAAACTATTGAATTATAGCGCCGACACAGACAGTTATCCTGTGTTAGGAATGCAACTAAAAGTAGGGCGTACGATAGAGGAGGTAGTAAAGCTCCATCAGATAAACGCCAAATACATTTTGCCAGGAGTAGAGGCATTCTCTACTAGTTTGTTGAAAAAAATGAAAAAAGGAACCACTGGCAGGCAAAATATCTATTTTATCAGAAATGCCTATTGCTTTGGTATCAGTACACAGTATTATTTATTGTGGGGTTTCCCCGGAGACACCGCCAAAGAGTACACTTCTTTGTTAGACATGATTCCCTCGCTCAAACATCTACAGCCTCCCCAACTGTTTGATGGTGCCCAAATAAGCCGGGATGCCCCTTACTTTACTAACCCCGAAGAATACAACATCAAAGCATTGACTTACTGGAAAGTATACGATATGATATTTCCTAAACAGGCCAATATCCAACAGCTGGCCAATTACTTTGTAGGAGATTATGAATCATATTCTTACGAAAATATTCATTTAATGGAGGCTATTCAAAAAGAAGTAGCCGACTGGAAAAAAAATTGGGCTACCTGTAAACTGAACATGATGTTTTTTATGGGACGGTATATGATTTATGACTCACGCAAAGTAACCAAACCAGAAGTGGTAAATCATGTGGTAAGCGAAGAAGAAGCAACAAAAATCATGAGCTATCAAAGGCATCAAACGGGGCAATCACAAGTGTTGGATTGGGCTTTAGAACATAAATTGGGGCTTTTGATGGATGGTTGGTACTTGCCATTGGTTACCGCTACTCCAGAGCTATTGTTAAAACTGAACGAGTACAGCAAAGTAGAAGAGGCAGTAAGTGTATTAAAATAACTAAATGAACATAATCTTAAACTTAAAAATTATTTGTTATGACGCAGAGTTCTGTGAAAAATTTTAAAATCAAGAATGAGGTAGCTCAAGGAGTACTCAATGAAATTCTTGACTTATCGGTTAATTTTTTGACTTTAATGGCTTGTTTAGGCCAAACCGAGTATGCAGGGGATGATTTTGCCACTGTAGCTGATTTTGAGCGCAATCCGCAAAACTACCTGACAAAAAATGACAAAAATAAAATGAAATGGAAGAAAACACCTGATCGGCTTAAACAGTACAATGGAGTAGGGATGAAAATTCCTAAAAATACTTTGATTATTTTAGACTCTAACATTCTTTATCCAGTAATTTACCTCAAAGAAAAGTCTGACACCCAGTATGGAGTAGCTTCCAAATTTACTACACCAACGATTGAAGATAAAGACAATATTTTTATTGTAGGCGAAGAAAGCCTGGACATGGCAGTGATACAAAATGTAAGCAAGTACGTAAGGCGTGACTTGAACAACACCCGCATTCAAAAATTGGAAGAATCGGTAAAAGTAGAGCAAACTTACCTTTTTTCTGAATTTTTAGGCTTGCTAAACATTACTGGTGGTAGTCCTGCACAGGAGCTAAAAGCAGCCCAAGGACACCGAATGACTACTATTATTGAGCAAAATCCAGAAGACCATACCGTAGAAAAATATTTGCAACTCGACTACTATGATTGTTATGATTATACTCAACCTGATGGTTTGAACCCTGATTCGAGCTTTGAAAAAGGAGGAAAGTTAATCATTATGATGCCTTATATTTCGGCCAGGCATGATATGCTGGGGCAATTATCATTTGGTGATACTGATCCTGCCATTATTCTAACCACTACTTAATTGGTAAACTTATACACCAATCAAACTTCAGAAAGTTGGGCAGTCATCCCCAGTTTTCTGAAGTTTATTATAAGAAAATAAACCACCATTTTTGGCACAAAATTAAACTTAAATAACTAGTTGAAAAACCAACAACTCAACCCATCTTATCACTTCGAGGTACTCAACAGTGATTATACCTTATTGGTTTCTGAGAGTAACGAAGTGATGTTTTCTAACAAGTTAAGTAATGCTATATTAGCCGAAATAGTCCAAAACCAACCTTCTAAAGAAGAACTAATTGCTGAATTTTCGGCGAGTGATGTGCCTTTGTTTGAAGTTATGCAAGTATTGGTTAAACTTGAGCAAGCAGGGTACATAAAAGAAGTAAGTGATTTTTTTACCCCTGAACAAGCAGCTTATTGGGAGTCGGCAGGGTTCAATACCACGCATTTGGCGCAGGTACTACAACAAAAAACTATAGGCTTGATAAGTGTTGGAGTAGCACAAGAAGCGTTTGAAGATGCTTGTCGCCAAGCTCAATTGCAGTTGTCTGCTACACCTGATGTATACCTGGTCATTACCAAAGACTATAATCACCCTAAACTTAACCAACTCAACCAACAGTTTGAACAAAGTAAAACCCCTTGGCTATTGGTCAAACCTACGGGACAAACTTTATGGTGGGGACCTGTGTTTGTACCAGGCAAAACTGCTTGCTGGCAGTGTTTGCACCATAGGCTAGAGCTACACAACCCTATCAATAAATTTTACAGAAATATCAAAAACACGGATCAAGCACCCTCCAAGCCCTTGGTGAGCCATCCCGCAACTTTTCAAATAGCGACGGGTTTTGCAGTACTTGCCTTGGTAAAATGGTTATATCACCAACCAACCGACGTGTCAGAAACCCAAATTACTTCATTCAATACCCAAACTCTTGAGCAACAACATCATACCGTCGTCAAGCGCCCTCAGTGTAAAACCTGTGGCAATGCTACCGTCAAACCACCCCAACCTATTACTTTACAGCCCGTGTCGGTTGCTTCTACCTTGGGGGGCTACCGTGCTGAATCGCCAGAAGTGAGTTTTCAAAAATACAAGCACCATATTAGTCCCATATCAGGCATTATCTCTGGTTTGAAACCTTATGGTATCACTAGCCATACTGATATTCATAATTATTCATCAGGGCGAAACCTTGCCCTGCAAAGCGTGTCTATGTTTTGGCTAAACCACCACTTGCGTAGTGGCAATGGAGGAAAAGGAAAAACTGATATTCAGGCAAAAATGGGCGCTGTTGGCGAGGCAATAGAACGCTATAGCCTCATGTATCAAGCAGGGGAGAGGTACAGCATCAAAGCTACGCTTGACGATTTACCAGAAGGTATTCACCCCAATAAGTGTATGAACTACAGCAAGGCACAAATGCAAAACAGAGATACTACCAATATCAGCAGTGCTAAGTTTTATGAACTTATTCCGGTTCCTTTTAACACTTCAGAAACAATGGATTGGACTCCTGTATATTCATTGACCCATCAGAAATTTAAATATTTGCCTGCTTGCTTTTGTTATGCCCAGTATCCGGCTAAAGATGAAAGCCAATTATATGCTTACCCCGATTCTAATGGTTGTGCAGCGGGTAATACCATAGAAGAAGCTATTTTACAGGGGTTTATGGAATTAGTAGAGCGTGATGCAACGGCGATATGGTGGTATAATCGTCTAAAACGTCCTGCAGTAGACCTTAATACTGTAAACAATCCTTATATCGACAAGATGAGGGCATATTATGTGTCGAACCACCGTAGTTTGTGGGTATTAGACATTACCAACGACTTAGGAATTCCCGTGTTTGTGGCGATATCACATTGTTTGAAGGGTGACAAAGAAAAAATACTGTATGCTTTTGGGGCACACCTAGAGGCCAGTATTGCGGTAGAACGTGCAGTGATAGAACTGAATCAATTGCTGCCCATTGGAGCTTCAGAGAAATACTTGACTCAGGATCAGTCTTTTATAGATTGGTTAGATACTCAAACTTTGGCAAACAATGACTATCTCTTGCCCAGGCAAGGAGCAACTAAAAATATCCAAACCGACTATCCTAAATTATGCAACCCAACCATTTATGACAGTGTAAAGTATTGCATAACTACTGCCCAACAACAAGGCTTAGAAACATTGGTGTTAGACCTTACCCAGCCTGATATAGGCTTGCCAGTAGTGAAAGTAATGGTACCTGGTATGCGGCATTTTTGGCGCAGAACTGCACCTGGTCGGCTGTATGATGTTCCAGTAAAAATGGGTTGGCTGAGTCAACCATTGGCAGAAGAAGCACTAAACCCGGTCAGCATATTTATTTAAGTAACGTGTTCGCAATAACTGTCCGATTCAGAATAAATCCGCTTTACTGCCTTTCGTTACCCCGGCAGTTCCGCCGGGACTGTAAGTTTTTATTGCCCGTAGCGCTGCCCCGAATCAAGTTCGGGGTTCAAGCTCTACGAGCGCAAAAACCGATAGCTGCAGCTACGCTGCGCTGAGCTCTGCCAAAGGCTAAATGCCTCAGTCAGTTGTGCGTATTTGTCCTGAAAACCAAAAACTTATTTTGAGCACGTTACTAAACCAACAAATCAATTCCAGAATTATGAAATATATCTCTTATAACAATCACTCTTTTAAGAAAACAAAGTACTACGGGCGTTTGTCAAAAGCACAACAAGACGACTTTGACCTGTTATCCAATATTTTTTATTTTAAAACCAATAACTATGTGCTTGATAATCTAATTGATTGGGATAACCTTGAGCAAGACCCCATGTTCAGACTTAATTTTTTGCACAAAAATATTTTGAGCGAGGCTGATTATCAACAACTTCTTTATTTGTATCAAGCAGGCGCCAGTATTGAAGCTTTACAGCCTTTCATTGAGTTGATTAGAAAAAAAACAACTCCTCAAATTCCCTATGATGAAAAGTGCTTTCCTACGGCTGGTGGTGAACGCATCAAAGGTTTGTATCGATCTTTTAATAATGTGATTAGCTTGTTTCCTGATCCTATGTTGAAAACTTGCCACGCGTATTGCTCTTATTGCTTTCGCTGGATCGCATTTAACAATAGTGAAGTACAAAGTTATACCTCTTACAAAGACCCTCAAACCCCAGTGGCTTATCTAAAAGCCAACCCTGAAATTAATGAAACTTTATTTACTGGTGCGGACCCACTCACGTTGACTGCAGCAAAAATAAAAGAATATATTGATCCATTGCTGACCATAGACTCAGTAACAACGATTCGGTTCAATACTAAAGCATTGACCTGGTGGCCGTTTCGATTTACAACTGATAAAGACGCTAAAAATATACTGGAATTGTTTAAGCACATTGTGGCATCAGGGCGTACACTTACTTTTTGTGCCCACCTTACCCACGTGAGAGAGTTGCAGAATGACAATGTGATAGAAGCTGTCAAGAACATTCAGGCAACTGGAGCTAAAATTATATGTCAAGGTCCGGTAGTAGAAGGAATCAATGATACTATAGAAGATTGGGTAAACTTGTGGAGCCAAGAGGTAGCTTTAGGCTTACAACCTTATTATATGTTTGTAGAGCTTAACCATAATGCAGAGGCGAGTTTCCGAATTCCCTTGGCAAAAGCTGTTCATATATTTCAGGAAGCCGAAAAACGCGTCAAAGGTTTGCAACAACCTTTTAATGGCCCTGTGTTTATGAATGATGTGCACTGTGTGTCTATAGATGAAGTGACTGATGAAAATGATGCAAAACAATTTGCACTCAAGTGCCTTGCTTCGCCTTATGCCGAAAGCGAAGGACAAGTGAAGCATATTCCTTATGATAAAAACACCCGTAATGCAGGTAATTTGGTTGAAATGTTTATGCCAAAGGAGTATTCGAAGCCATAGTGCATAAACTATTTCTTGATTTCTAATCCATTCGGTAGTAATTTGAGTTTATTTTAATGTTGGAGAGATGGAATAAATTGATTACTTATGGCTACAATTGAGAATACAATTACTAAAAATACTATTTACCTTAATTCCCAGCATATATTTGGTAGAAGCCCGCACAGTTCTACCCAGCTTGATGCAAAAGATGTATCTAAGTCGCACGCCACTTTATATTGGCAGGGAGGGTTGTGGCATATCAAAGACCATAGTCGCAACGGGACAGTGGTGAGTGGCAAGTTTTTGCATAATTCTGTAGAGCGATTGGCAAAGGGACAAACCATACAGTTTGGTAAAGACCCTACTACTCAATGGAAAGTACTCGATATTGCGCCACCACTCAACTATTTGGAGTTGCTTAATAATTCACCACAAGTTATTCCGCTGGAGTCTTATTATGCACTACCCAATGAAGATACACCCGAAATAGCTTTTTTTTGTACACCAGACAGGCAATGGAAAGCAGAGCGTGCCGGAGAAACTTTTGAGCCTGAACACCACCAGGTATTTGTGTGCAATAACGAAGAATGGCGTTTTGTAAGAAATGAACTAGTGGATGAAACTGTAGACTATGGGCGAATTAAACAAAACGCCTGGTTTGAGTTTACTCTAAGTGCCGATCAGGAAACAGTGAATATTCAGATTACAGTAAATGAACTAACAATGGATATGGGTGAACATGCCCATAACTATATGTTGCTCGCCTTGGCACGAAAACGCAAAGAAGATATAGAAGCAGGGCTAGACTCCAAAGATCAAGGATGGCAAAGCATAGATGCACTCACGTATGAATTGTCAAAAGAAGAATTAAAAGAAGTAGACCAATACAACCTTAATTTACGCATTCATCGTTTACGCAAAGGCTTACAAAAACTAAAGCCACACGGTACACAGTTTGTCAACATTATTGAACGAAGAAAAGGGGAAATACGCTTTGGTCATCCCAAAATTAAAATACAGTAACAGTAATGGGTGCCTGCATACTACAAAGGCGGGCACCTGTTAATCAAGCTTGTTTGCGGAGTAGACGCATCACTACCAAAATATTAATGCCTATAGTAAGCCCCGTAAATGCCAACCCTACCAAAATGGTAATAGGCTCAATGCCTGGAGTAATCTCCAGTCCACTATCAATCATAAAGCGTTGGGTAAGCTGAATACCATAATATACCAAACCAAAAGTAAGCACTGACAAGCCACAAACAAATGCAATAAAAAAGTAGATGAGGTTTTTGCCAATCATCTGGGCAGTGTATCCTAGTTGTATCAAAAGCTTAATTTCGTTTTTCGACTCTGCAAGCACCACCCTAAAACTCATCATAAATATAACAAACGATAATGCTATAAAAAACGCCCCTAAAATACTGATCACTGACATGATAATTTTAATTACACCACCTGCTTTGCTCGCATTCAAGCGATCTTTATTAATTTGAATCCGTTTTCTTTCAAAGTAATTTGCAATGGCAGGATCTGCCGGATTTTTTACCTTAAGTATCAAACGTGAGGGGTTTACCTCTTCGTTGCGTCCAATATTTTTGTTTGCCCAATCCATAAAACGCTCAGGTACAATCATAGATGGAATACGTTCACTAAAACCTACTACTCTGCCTTGAAAACTTGCCTTTCCTTGCGGTCCTTCTATGCGTATGCTTACTTTAAGCAAACCAATAGTTGATTTAGATATTTGAGGAAGTCCATTACCCAAAGCATAACCAAAGTTGTATAAGTCTAAAAAGTTTTTAGAAATAATTACCGGAATCAACTTTTGCCCTTCTTTCCAACCCCACCCTTCAGGTATTTCACCTATCATCTGGTCAGGCACCGACTCAAAAAATAACTCAGAATAAAAGGGGATTTTCCCTTTAGCAAAAGCAATTACTTTGTATTGGTTAGACTTAAACTTACCTATATCTTCTACAAACGGTTGTCGTTTCAGGCTACGAATATCCTTTTTGCGAAAACTAGCCCGTGCCATCGTAAGCATATTGCCTAAACCTACTTGTTTGCTTACAATCAAGTATTCAGGATAGGTATTTTTAGGATTGAGCACTTTATTTACCTGAATGTATAGTTGCACCGAAAGCAACAGCATAAGCATACCTAGCAAAAAGCCCAATCCGGCAAATAAAAATTGCCCAAGGCTTTGCCGGGAGCGAAAAATTTTATTCAGTATCTTATTCATAAAAGTTTTGAGTCATGAGGGTGGTTGGCATTTTGTGTTGAAAGATAACAGAAGTATAAAAATAAAGAAAGCACCAGCGCTCAAAATTCGGTGAAGCACTGTATTTAGCTTTTGGCATGATGTTTTTCGGGTGGTCGTCACCTCCAAGTGAGTGCTTATGTATGGGAGAGTATACAGTGTGTTAAGTTGTGTTGTGCAACTTTGTTAGATTATTCCGGGAGAGCGAATAAGTAAAATCAAACAACGGGAAAAAGTGCTGAAACCTGAAAGCGCCTTGAAGATTATAAAATAGATGAGATTGATATTTTAATAGCCTAATAAGCTTGATTGTTAATGTTTTTGAGTTAAAATAAGTCCAAATATAAAAATAAAACCGATTTATTTGTTCACCTACTTTTACTATGCTTGTTTACTCATTTTAGCACTATACACAGTGATGTAAAGCTTTATTTCAGCGATTGAGGGATATTTTTTGGTCATTTATTATTTGAGTTGTTGTTGTGTACAACTACTATTGTTTACTAGGTTTTTTACGTATTTTGATGGTGTATACTTTTTGTTTACCTGTGCTTCTTTGATTATGTTTTGAGTTATAGTAGAATTGCCAACGAATATTTTATTCAGTTTCAATTATATTACACAATAACTTAAAAAATTATGAAAAAGAACACATTGTTCGCTGCAGTGCTTGCTGTTGTAATGGCTGCATTTACTTTCTCTTGTAAGCAACAAGAAGGAAACGTAAACCCAGTAAAAACCAGCGCTATCAGCACAGAAGTAATAGCGCAGTTTAAAAGCTTGGGCATAGATGCCCGTGATGCTAAATTTGGCGAAGTAACCAACGAGTTAACTGGTGAAAAGCAAACAGGGTACACTTTAGAGAAAGACCTGTTTGTTTCTGAAAAGCAATTAGCAGAAATGCTGAGCAGTAGTGTAAAAACAGGTCCTGATGGTGAACAATACAGAACCACCAACCTGGTAAACGGTACTCGTACAATTAGAGTAATTGGATACACTGGCGGTTCTTTTGCTTTGACCAGTAAAATGAGAAGCGGTTTACAGCAGGCAGTTGCCAGCTACAATGCTTTGCCATTGCGCTTAAGCTTTAGTCTTTCCTTTGCTACCAGTACCAACGCCGACATTGTAGTATACAAAGTAAGTGGTGGTGCAGGTGGATCAGCTGGATTCCCAAGTGGAGGCAACCCTTACAAGTGGGTAAGAATCAACTCTGGAACCGACGCTTACTCAACTGCAGTAAACAGACACGTAATTGCGCACGAAATTGGTCACTGTATCGGTTTCCGTCATACCGACTGGTTCAACCGTTCTATCAGCTGTGGCTCTGGTGGAAACGAAGGAACTGCTGGAGTAGGTGCTATCCATATTCCTGGTACTCCAACTACCAATGTTACAAGAAATACTTCTATTATGGTATCTTGCTTTAACTCTGGCTCAAACGGTGTATTTACATCTTCTGACGTAACTGCTTTGAACTTTCTATACTAAGAACATAGCGTTAAGTTTATAAACCAAGTAAAGCCCTGATGAATGCGTTAGGGCTTTACTTATAATTACAATAGAATAGTAGTATAAAATCGAGTTTTTAATCCTGTATTTATACGCAGAAGAATCTTGAAATAGTATCTGATTTTTGTTAGAATAGTACTGTTTATGCTTGTTTTGATGCATAAAGCGACCAATTTATACCTTAAGTAAAAAAAATAACGCTCTTTCCTTGTTTACCCCCTCTTATCCCATTTGTTTACTTCGTATATTTTCCTCTATGTCAAAATAAAATGCTGACTAACAGAAGTATACAGGGTTAATATTGTATTATTTAATGTTAAATATTGCCCATTTTAAATGCAAATGTTTACGTGATTTTTTCCTCTTTAACGCCTTGTTTACTTTTTGTTCACCCCTTGTTTTTGTGAAATATTTTGAGAATAGCTAGAATTGCCAATGAATATTTTATTCAGATAATCAATTATATTACACAAATATTAAAAATTATGAAGAAGAGTTCTTTTCTAACTGTAATGCTTGCAGTAGCAATTGCCGCATTTACTTTTTCTTGTAAGCAACAAGAAAACAACGTAACTCCAGCTCCAGTAACTAAAAATGGTATAAGTCAAAAAGTGATTGACAATTTCCTAAAGTTAGGCATTGATGCCCGTGATGCCAAGTATGGAGAAGTAACCAATCCACTAACTGGCAAAACACAAGTGGGCTATACACTTGAAGGCGACATGTTTGTATCTAAAGAAAAGTATGACGAGATGTTAACAGGTGATGTAATAGCAGGACTAAATGGTGAGCAGTACCGTACTTCTAACCTTGTAAGCAACAACCAAACAATTGACGTGATTGGTTACACTGCCAACAACTCTAATGGACTAAGCTCTACACTACAAAATGGTTTGCGTTGGGCAATAGACAATTATAATGGTTTGAACATTGGCTTACGCTTTAACCTTACTTTTGGAACTAACTTCCAACCTAAAGACATTGTGGTGTACCAGGTAAGTGGTAACGGTGGAGGATCAGCTGGATTCCCAAGTGGTGGAGCTCCTTATAAGTGGGTTCAGATTCAGGCTGGAACTGCCAACTTTGGTACCAACGTAGCCGAGCACGTAATTGGCCACGAAATTGGACACTGCTTAGGCTTACGTCACACCGATTACTTCAACCGCTCTATTAGCTGTGGTTCTGGTGGAAACGAAGGTTCTGCTGGGGTAGGAGCCATCCAAATCGCAGGAACTCCTGGTCAGTTTAATATTGATATGAACTCTTTAATGTTGGCTTGTTTCAGCTCTAACGAAGATGGTGAGTTCTCTAACTTTGACATCATTGCATTAGAGAATCTATACTAGTCATAGTCATATTTCAGACTTTTATTTAAAAGTACCTACCCTGACCTGCAAGGCCAGGGTTTTTTGTGTTTTGGATAATATAATAATATAACTTTATAAAGCTTGGTTGGTAGATGTTTGAGAGGTTGTAAATATAAAAAAAGCCATTTTACGTATATGGATTTCAAATGTTTCGTTTTTAGTTTGATAAAATAGTACTTTTGTATGCAAAACTATGTGTTTTATGTGTAATCTGTTGTTTTTATTACCAATACCGGAATTATATTTTGTTTTAAATGCTTTTAGTTGACTTGTTAAGTATTTGATTATCAGATTTGATATGTAGGTTCGCACCTGTAATACATCACCTGATCAGGAATGATAGGTTCGGTCAATATGAACATTTATATTTTAGTAGATTACAGTGGTGAGAAGTGGTTTATTGTGTTTTTTGGTGAATTTGGTACTTTTCGGTTTTTACCTTTTTTAGGATAAACCAACCCTACACCCTATCTTTGTATTAAATCATTCAGAACATTATCACTTATCACAACAACAAATGTTCTGTTTTAATTAAAATCCCACTTCTTTGATCTGATAAAACTGAAGTGAGTCTGAGTAATTTCCTTGAAAACTCAGTAGAAGTACCAAGTGACCTAAAAAATTTAATTATATATTAATTACAAAGAGAAAATATCACATAGCAATATATTAAATATCATTACTACCAAATTTGAAAGCGCTGGAGTTATTTCCAGCGCTTTTTTTGTGCCCCTTATTTAAATCACACCTTTACTATTCATCTCTTAGGAACGGTGAGAAATTAAATTACCATTCTTGAGGTAGAGGTTTTGTTTTGAGACGAGGCTATTTTTTGCGCCCATAGCAGCGCTACGGTCAATAAAAATAACGAAGTATCAAGGCGAAAAATCACCCCTCAGAGTGTAAATTTATTTTTGAACAATTCCTTAGACTTGTCTGTTATTGAAAAATGCTTATTTTTGTAGCAATAAGATACTTTTTGTTAGCAAAACATTTTTTTAAATCAGAGTTTTCTATGTTTGAACCAATCATTGACTTTTGGAAGAAACTACCTGAGTCTACCCAATACATTCTGATAATAGTGGGTGTAATCATTGTGCTATTTTTTGTGTATCGTTGTTTAAAAATATTTGGGTTATTCTTTGGTGCTATTTTCCGGGGTAAAATTACCAGGATATACAAGGTGGTAGATGGAGACACGATACATGTGGGTACCAAAAAAAACAAAAAAACGGTGCGAATGATTGGTGTAGATACTCCCGAGAGTTTGAGGTCAATGTATATGAATGTGCAACCTTTTGGCAAAGAAGCCTCTGATTATGCTAAAAAACGACTCAAAAAAGGTCAAAGGGTAGTATTAAGATACGATAAAGAGAAGGAGGACAAGTTTGGTCGTTTGCTTGCCTATGTATACTTGGGCAATGGAGAGTTATTCAATGCTTCTCTGGTAAAACATGGATATGCTTTTGCCAAACGCTATAAGCCCAATGTAAAAAAAGCTCCTTACTTTGAAAAACTGGAGGCCAGGGCTAAATCTAAAAAGAAAGGACTGTGGAAGATTTATAAAAATCCAAAAGAGTTGCGTGCCCAATACAAAAAATCAGCAGCTTATCGCAAGTTTAAAATGAAACATTAGGGCATAAAGCATAAAAAAAGCCGAAGACAAGCTTCGGCTCAACATTAAAATAAAAGATATATATATTAAGCTATGGTTATTAATTGAGATCTTTATATGGATGGTTGTTTTTTCAACCAATTTATATCTTATCAATACTATTTGATAGTTGATCTAAACTATAGCTATAACCTTGCCTATAGTTGAAAGACACTTTGTTTAATTATATAATTTCTTGTGATATTCTATTTATAGCACAACTTATTAAGAGATTTGATAATTAAGAGTTGTAAATCAAAACAAGAAAAAAATGTATCTTATATATACCTACCGTAACGTATAGAAACTTAATGAGTTGTGTGATTAGATGAAAAAAATCAAATTAACTCACAAGTGTAAAATCAATACCCATTTTCATTGATATAGCATTAGACCTAAGAGCTTGTCAGCTATAGCAGACATTGATCATTCGTTTTCTCGAGAAAAGAGGAGTGTATAGACTTTAAAGTTACTGGTCTTTTGTTGATATAAGTTGTAGTGTTTCCATTTTTTTACATTAAATCCCTTATATTCTTTACCTGACACTGGTCTTTCAGTCTTTTTATTCTGGTTTTAATAGCGCCTACATTGAGCCCTACAGCTACTGATATTTGAGCATATTTATAGTTTCTTGCTACCATCACCAAAATTTTAATATCATCCGTATTAAGTTTGCCTTGTATATGCCCTTCAATACTCTGAAGCATATCTATCTCTTGTGGGCTGAGTTCCTCAAACCCCTTCACTGGACTGGCTTTGATTGCCTTGATAAAGTTGGTGTGGGCATGCAAGCTCTGCTCACGTTTACGATAAATAAGCAGACCGCCAGTAATAAGCACCAAGGCGATAGCAAGTAGCCACCAAAGGTTGATCTGGCGCACTATCTGGGTTTTGGGGCGGTAGCGTTCTATTACCAGAGCATCCTTAAGAGTCATTGCTACCTTAGAGCGCTTATACCAATTTTTTTCTGCTTTCATACGGGCCTTTGCCCAAGTTTTGGCAGGCTTAAACCTTACACGATCGCCATAAAACCAAAGGGTGTGCAACACCCGCCAGGCACGGTGATAAATTTCATACGCTGTTTTATGTACATATTTTTGCTGTAAGTAGTTTTGAGAAGATTCAGACAAAATTGTGAGTAATGAATCGCAACGTTTGTAGGAAAGCTTGGCAGCAGTTTCGTTTCGGTTGATAAAATGCAGCAAGCCTCTGGCTGCATATAGTTGTATCAAGGCTTTGGAGGTGGTGGTTCCTAAAGCATTTACTTTGGTCAAATACAGCTTTGCAGCTGCTGGTTTTTGGGCAAGCAAACAGAGTTGTATCATATGCGTAAGTCTTATTACTTTTTTTGCCCGGCAAGCATCAGGTTGTGTGTCTAATGCAAGCTGTTGATAGCTGATAGCCGAGTTATATTCGTTCAGCTTTTCTTTAAATCTTGCCATGTCATCATACAAGTTTGCCAAATCTTGTGGAGTACCTCGTTGAATGGCCATACTCAATGCGAGTTTGTAAGTACTGTCAGCATTTGTAAAGTTCAATCTTGCACGGTAACAGTTTGCCAATAAGTTGTAAGCATGCATAAGTTTAGTAGAGTCTTTTAGGCGTTTAAAGTGTTCAATCGCTTTATGACTGATAGATATGGCTGTCTGGTGGTTTCCCGCATTGTTGTAGCAAAAAGCCATATTGTTAAGCATAGCAGCTTTATTTGCCAGTGAGTCGTAAAATTTATAAGCTGCTTTATAATGTTGGGTAGCCATTCCGTAATAGCCTAAGTGTTGAGAGTAATAAGCAATAAGTTCGTGTGCATAAGCTTTTTCTGTTACTTTCTGAGCAGCGTTTAATGCCTTTCGAGCATAATGAATGGCTGAGTCAGGCTGGGCTTGATACAAGTCCTGTGCTTTTTTACATAACTGTTGGTAGTTCACAGGTTTTTTAGTGTGGGCAAGTCCCCACAAGCTAAAGCTCAATAATACTATTGATAATATGAAACGTTTCATTTAAATAAATGCAATTAGGTTTATCTTAAATTTACTGATCTGTTTTGTGTCTGTAGGCAATGTTTTTGTAGAAGCTTTGTTGCCCTGCACAATGCCGGGTGTATTTTTACACAACTAAAATACAAAACAATGAAAAAAAATAATAAATTAAACAAAATGTTTAAAAAATTCAGTGAAAATTCACTCAAGTCTAATCAATTATCTTCTTTAAAAGGAGGTTGTGGGTGTGGAGGAGAAGACAGTGGAGGGCTTATCCCTCCCCCTCCAAGACCACCGAAAAGTGCGGTTAATATACTTGAAAAAGGTTTTTTTTCAAAAGTTTAGCCTTGATTTATAAGTGAATAAACCCAAATGCTCAAGGGTATTGGGACAATTCATTGCTTAATTAACCAATGATAAACTGAGTATGCTTTTAGTGTGCTTAGTTTATCTGTTTTGGTTGTATGTTTTTAATTATAATGATTTAAAATTGACTCTTAATGTTGTTTTTTGTGAGGGTTAAAGATGAAAAGTATTGGCAGAAATACAAAAAAGTGAAGTATACAACTTATAAATAACCTGATTGTAAAGATTACTTTTTATGCATTTACTTTTTTACTGAATTGAATCTATTTGATTTATATATTGAGTTAAATGTTTTTTATTTGAGTCGTTTTGATTTATTAGCTTTTGATACAGCCAATTCCAAGCAACCCTGACATCAATACCCCCAAAAGAGCCGCCCAAAGTCCCAAACGACACATAAACCAAACACGGTGTGTTGTCGAGTAATTGAGCGCTGTATCAGTAAAACCTACCCAAGTGATGCTCCGAGCCCAAGCAATGTAAAATCCGGTTTGTTCGTAGCCTTGTAAAAAAGTGCGCCAGCTAAAGTCACGATGGGCAAAGTAAAACCATAAAAAAAAGAAAGCTGTGCTTGTAAACAAATACAAATAGCGGTAGAAGCGCACAGCAAAAGCAGTGGTCATATTGTTCTTTGAGCGATTATTGAATATTTTTCTTAAGCCACCTAGCGGTCAGGTAAGCCCCCACACTAATGCTGGTAAATACAAATAAAGCTGTATATCTGTCATATATATTGAGGTAAACCCCTAGCAAACTCATGGCTGCTAAAATGGTAAGTATTAGCATTTCAAGTATATGCATAATCATCGTTTTTTTGTCCATAAAAAACACCATAGCATAAGTTCCAGATTAGCCACCCTAATCCAGAGACTTATGCATGGTGGCTTTACACACACGGTCTCTGGCGTACTATTAAATACTACCAGAGCCGGCTAAAATGTGAGAAAGCGATTGTTTAAGAGTGAAATATTGATTGATAACTCGAACTACAAAACAGTTAAGTCTTTTTTTGAGTCAATGTTGTTTTTAGAGCTTCTAATTGAATTATTCCTACCTTGTTATGGGCAAGTGTATTCAGCGTTTTTCTGAGTGAGGCAAAGTTTTCACTGCATCTAAAGGCAAAGCTTTCGTCATTCGTTTGTTCACTTACTACCATTAGTTTTGCTTGCACTTCTAGCAAGAAGTCAAGCCACAACAGCCACACATTTTCAGTGTCAGTATCAGTGTCAATCTCAAAAAAAGAAGAGATACTATCGATCAATACTTTAAGTTCGGCGACTTCATTTGTATTGATTAAAACTTTTTGTTCAATCATTATCCTAAGTATATTAAGTGTAATTGATGTATCAAAGTGTAATAAGGTGAGTAGGGTATAAAAATACCCTATTCACTCAATATACAACTAAGTTGTTGTATAGAAGATTATTATATTACACTTATGCAAAAGTAGGAGGAGTAAACATAGGATACAATAGCTTATGTTGAGTGTTTACATCTTGTATAACAGGTGAAACTTTTTAAGCGAAAAGTTTCAGTTGGTTGCATCTTTTTGCATCAGCTTTATTTACAGGTGATTATAATAATTTTTGTAGTAGTTTAATGGTAAAGGTTTTTTTTTCTCCTGTTTCCTTAATTTTTTTTCGTTTATCAGTTTTTTACTCAAAAATTCGTGAAAAACTATTTTTTTAAATAAAAACTCCTGTTAACCATTAAGCTGATAAATTAAAATGGATATGATAAATCAAAGTACTATGACCAAAATTATATAATGATACTCATGTATAATATCACTTTTATTTAAGGTCTACAGTTACTTTGGTCGGTTGTGAGGACACAAATCAGGGCGAAAAATAGTAGGGTAGAGTAGAAGACTATTTGATAGTCTATTTTGTAAGTTACGCAAAAAGCCCCATAAAAAAGATGATGATTTTTTAGGGGCTTTATAGTTGCTTAGAGCACGCTTAAAGCGTATCTATTGTGTTTTGGGAGCGACAATACTTACACTACTTTAACTTCTCGTTATTGGCGTGGCGTTCCTTGTCTCGTTTAGTTTTTTTATCCAGGTTTTTATGTAGAGCTTCTGTCAAGTCAATGCCAGTTTGGTTTGCCAAACAAATCAATACAAACAACACATCTGCCATTTCGTCGGCAAGGTTATGTGCTTCATCCGACTTTTTGAAAGATTGCTCACCATAAATACGTGCCATTAATCGTGCTACTTCGCCTACTTCCTCCATTAATACTGCAGTATTGGTCAGCTCATTATAGTATCTTATACCAGTAGTGTTTATCCATTTGTCTACAATTTCTTGGGCTTCTTTGATAGTCATAATAAAAATTTGTTTTGAATAGGTGATGAGTGAATCTCGACAAAACTACTCATTAGCCGTAGTTTTGTTTGAATTATGACAAGTAAATTTTGAGTAAAGCAGGTGCTAAAAAGTACTTACCCATCCATAGGTTATCAGGCGATTGGGCAAGCAGAATAGTAAGAGGTGAAACTGTTTTTTTTGATAGGGGTATAAAAAACGAAAACAGAGATTTATTCAATCTCTGTCTTCGTGATAAGTTTGTACCATCAGGCAAAATACAAACCGTGGATTAGTTTAGGTTTAAAGGTAAGGTATAAATTTAAAAGTTCAAAAAGTATAATAAAATTTAGATGTATTTTTTTATAAAGGTTAAGTAATAAGTGTATAATATTTTAAAAAGTGTAATAAAATTTAGATGTATTTTTTTTACTATAATAAGTGTTTTAAAAAAGTGTAATATAACCTGGGTGATTTTATTAGTATGTTCCAAAGGTCGAGGTTTTTTAGCGATTCGCAAAAAAAAGCAAGTAAACAAAAAGTAAACAAGGGGTGTTTTTGAGGTTTTCAGGGTAAACAAAAGGTATACAAGTAAGTTTTTTGTTGGTATAATTATAATTTAAAGTGATATAGTTAAATAATGAGTTGACTTTTATTTTTTCTTTCAAAAAATGCTTGATAATAGGATTTTACTAAATAAGTGCAGTGGATACGACCAAAAGACGGAATAAAGTAGAAAAAAAAGCAAAAAAACGATGTAAGTTTTTTTGCTTTTTTGTATATGTTGTGTGGGTTTATTTCCTGAAAATCAGGGGTGTTTGATAAATGAATAGTGATAGTTTTGGATACTCTTGATAGGAAAGGTTTAGGTAAACAGGGCATTCATTTTTTGAATAAGCAACTTGTAAGCTGACTCACTCGCATCTCCCCAGAAACCATCTGCTCCTCCACTTCTTACCACAATACTTCCGGCAGTCATGATGGTTTTTTGAACACCTTTTACCTCTTTAGGCGACATTTTGCCAATGGCTAAACTGTCTTTTTGTATTTGTTGTTCCGTCATTTCAATCAATCTTGCCAACTTTGCAAATGCTACAGCACTGTCTTTGCCCCAAATACCATCAGCACCTCCATTATAGGCTACTAAATTAGCTGCATCTATGATGGTTTGTTGTACACCCTTTACTTCTTCACGACTTAGCCCGCTAATATGTGTAATGTGGTTATCGTTGGCACCCTTGAGTAATTCTTGAATAGTTTTACCTGTTAACTGGAAAGCCTTTTCTGTAGAATTCCCCCAAATGCCATCAGCTCCTCCACTGCTCTTCATTAGTTGGGCAGATTGTGTATTACCTGAGTTTATAATAGCTTGTTGAATAATCTTAATTTGTTGAGGGGTGAGGTGCATACCATTAATAGCGTATTTGGGTGGTATGTCTGTATCAGGTGGAGCCTGGTTGTCATTGTCAGGTGTAATGGTAGCTGTTTTTAGCATGTTGTATAAATTAAGTGCACGTGGTGTATACTTGTGATTTACATAAGCTACCCAACCCCCACTTACTAGCATGCCATAAGCTTCAAAACTCCCCTCTGTTAAATTAGCAATAGCTTTTTGTGCAGTATGCCCCTGTGAGATAAAATTATGAAAAGTTTTACAGGCAACATCTAAACTGTTGATGGCTGTTTCAAATTCTTCTGCCTCATAATCATCTAAAGGCTTGGGTAAGGCGGGTTGCATATATTTTTCGTAATTGTTGCGCCAGGTAAGTTGATTGAAGCCATACCCACGATAACGATAGAAATCGCAACGGTTTTGGGCATTATTAGGCAAGTCGCCAGGGTATACATGGCCATTCCATTTGGCTACATCCAATTCACTGCTAATGATTCCCCATTGCTTAAGTTGATCTCCTGCCAGTTTATTAGGTGCTTTGTTATAGGTAACTTTTCCCCAAGAGGTTGGCTCAAACATATACTTAGGACCTCCCATTTCGCGAATAACCGTAAAAGTACCTCCGGTTTCATTGTACATAATGGCAAAATGCCCACAAAACTCTGCTAAGGTAATGGCTTGCTTGCCTGTAAAATCAGGAATATAGCCCATTAGTTTGGTAAAGTTGGAGGCATTTACAAAGTGGGAATAGATTTGCGGGTTAGTAAGGCGAAATGTTTGGTTAAACCAGTCGGCAAATGGTACACCATTTACCCTAAAGTTCCCATTGATAGTGGTCATAGTTGTTGATAAGTTTAGAAAATAAGAGACTACTGAAAGCTTTGTCTATTCCTAAGGAATGGTGTAAAAATAAATTTCTATAGTAACGCTAAAATATTTTGTTGCTAGACGCGGCACGGCAATATCCAGTGGATATTGAGCGAGCTTGCGGGATGGCCGGCTAATAGCATCGCTATTCGGCTATTTTTTAACAACGTATAGCCTCAAAAGATGAGGTTAAGAATGCGTATTTATTTTGGTACCATTCCTAAAAGAAGAAAATAGTAGCTGATTATTTAGGCAGAGCTAAATAATCAGCTGTTGTCTACATACAATCTGTCTTACTATCTGGCAGAATAAACTTTTATCCAGGCTCTTATAATAGATTGAATAGAAAAGGAGTTTTTTGATTAATGGTTATTTATGCACTTTCTGTACATACACCATAAAAATGCATATTAAACTTAGCAATACCAAGCTGTAAACGGTATATTTGTAAGTCGACAATTTTATACCCTTAAAAATATTTTTCCAGTCAGGTTAATATGAATCTAATGGATAACGAACACAAAATTATCATTGCCATTGACGGTTTTTCAGGTTGTGGCAAAAGCACCACAGCAAAAGTTGTGGCCAAAAAGCTCAACTATATATATATAGATACAGGTGCTATGTACAGAGCCGTGACTTTGTACTTTTGTCAAAACAATATTATGCTTGACGATGAAGCACAAATAGACAAAGCCTTGGCAAACATCGAAATCCGGTTTGAGTACAATGCTTCTTCTGGGCAAAATGTTACTCTACTGAACGGAAAAGTGGTAGAAGACGAGATACGTAAAATGTATGTATCGGCAAGGGTGAGCCCGGTAAGTGCGATTCCGGCAGTACGCAAAGCAATGGTAGCACAACAACGTCAAATGGGTGAAGGCAAGGGCATTGTAATGGATGGCAGAGACATTGGTACCAATGTTTTTCCAAATGCTGAACTAAAGATTTTTATGGAAGCTGATGTAGTAGTAAGGGCTGAGCGTCGTCAGAAAGAGCTAGCCGCTAAGGGACAAGAGGTAGACCTGCAAGAAATTATAGATAACCTGAGCCAACGTGATCACCAAGACAGTACTCGTAAAGAAAACCCTTTGACTAAAGCCATTGATGCCCACACCATTGATACCACCCGTATGACTATAGAGCAACAAAGCGAAGAAATAGTAGGATTGGTAGAATCATTGGTGAGGTGTTAGAAAATACTTTATAGATATATGCAGAATGAGTGGAGTTTCTGAGTTTGATAATGTATTCATTATGGGTGATGAAACTCCTTGTTGTTCGAAGTGTGGTGCTAGAACGGAAATAGTTGCAGAGTATACACAAACCAGGCCTTATTGTCAGTTACACAGATGCTTATCCTGTTTCTTTGAATTTGTGTTAATTGATGACGATGACTAGTCAAGAATGAAAAAAGGACAAAAATTATGGACGCGTGAAGAATTGATATTGACCTTATGTCTTTATTACAAGCTTCCTTTTGGTAAAATGCACGCAAAGAATGCAGAAGTGATGCATCTCGCCAAGGTGTTAAATAGAACACCAGGTTCTATAGCTTTCAAACTGGTTAACTTTGCTAGTTTAGATCCTGATTTGCAAAAACGAGGAGTGAAAGGGGCTACAAACGTAAGCAAACTAGATAGAACTATATGGGCAGAGTTTTATCAAAAGTGGGACAGTTTAGTTTTGCAAGAAGAGCAAATTAGTCAAAGTCATTTGATGATTGAGTCTGATCAACCAGATGAACATTTGATAAACTCTAAGACAGTAGGTGAAGACACGGAAGTAATACGTAAGCAACGGGTAAATCAACATTTCTTCAGAAAAAGTATTTTGGCTTCTTATGATAATACTTGTTGTATTACTGGTATACAACAACCCCAATTATTGGTTGCGGGGCATATTAAACCTTGGGCATTGGATAAACAAAATAGGCTAAACCCTCATAATGGTATTCTTCTCAACTCGCTGCATGACAAAGCCTTTGAAACTGGGCTGATTACTATAAATACAGACTACTATATACAAGTAGCTACAGAAATCAGGCAGTCAAAAGACAAAAAACTTACCTCATTCTTTCTGCCTTATCACAATCAACCCATCATTTTACCAAAAAAATATTTGCCTCACCAAGAGTTTTTAGCATACCATCATAACGAAAGATTTAAGGGATAAATACAGTGTTTTTTTGTGAATAGTGGCTGGTTTTTAACTTTTCACTTCAAAAAAGACTTTCCAATAAATGTAATCTAAAGCCCTTAATTAATTGTTTCCCATATACCAAACATATACTTTTGCCATTAATTTTTAACAAAAAGCACAAAACATGAGTTAACGAAGTGCATTTTACATTCAGTATGTTGCATTTTGAGAATAAAAAGAACAATCCCTCTTTTATAAACTAAAAGAAGGCATTTTTTTTCTTGAAAAAGTTACTATTTTTGCGCAGTTTATAAAACACAAGAAAGTTACGGTATAGAAGATGTCTATCAAATTAAAACGTGGTTTTGATATAAATTTGGCTGGAAAAGCGAAAGCCGAAAAGGGAGATACCATCCATCCTGAATCATACATTTTTAAGCCCACTGATTTTATGGGCATCAAGCGACCAAAAGTGATGGTGAAAGAAGGGGATGAGGTAAAAGCTGGAACCCCTATTTTCTTTGACAAACTCCATGAGCAAGTCAAGTATACTGCTCCGGTAAGTGGAAGAGTATCCGAAGTAATTCGAGGTGCCAAACGCAAACCAATGGGGATCAAAATAGAAGCTGATCGTGAAACTCAATACGTTGAGTTCGATAAATACGATAGCAGTCAGCTGTCTGGCTTGAGCAAAGAACAAATCATCGCAAACCTTTCTGCAAGCGGTGTGTGGCCAAATATTATTGAACGCCCCTATGGTATAGTGGCAAACCCCCAAAACACACCCAAGTCTATCTTTATTTCTGGATTTGACAGTAGTCCCCTTGCTCCTGATTACGATTTTGTATTCAAAGATCAGGGAAAATACCTTCAGGCAGGAGTAGATATACTAAGCAAGCTTACCTCTGGCAAAGTACACCTAAGCACTGAAGCAGGAGTGGCCTCGGTACTTAAAAATCTTACAGGGGTACAAAAACATGAAATACAAGGAAAACACCCTGCGGGCAACGTAGGTGTACAGATTCACCACATTGACCCTATCGTTAAAGGTGACATTGTGTGGACTACCACTCCTTACGGCTTACAGCAAATCGGCAAGCTTTTCTTAGAAGGGCGTTATGATGCTTCTAAAACCATTGCAGTGGCTGGTTCGGAACTTAAAAACCCTTGCTATTACGATACATGTGTAGGTGCTACGGTGATTGGGTTTTTGAAAAACAACCTCAAACAAGACAATGTGAGAATAGTGTCTGGCAATGTACTTACTGGCGAAAGAATAGAAATGGATAGTTCCGTTGGTTATTACAACAACCTCATTACAGTAATACCTGAAGGTGATAAATATGAGTTTTTGGGTTGGATCACACCAGGCAAAAATAAGTTGAGCATGCATCGTCCGATAGGTTTGTTGTCTTTTCTTATGCCTAAAAAAGAATATGTTCTCGATACCAATATGAAAGGTGAAGAAAGAGCCTTTGTACAAACAGGAGTTTTTGAAAAAGTGGTGCCTATGGATATTTTTCCGGTGTATCTGCTGAAAGCCATTATGGCAAATGACTTTGAAGAAATGGAAGCATTGGGTATTTATGAAGTCATAGAAGAAGACTTTGCTCTGTGCGAATTTGTGGATGTGTCTAAAATAGATGTGCAGGCAATTGTACGTGAAGGGATCAACGCGCTCATGGATGCCTAATTTTTGCTTGTACCAAGCATATTGAAACAATCAAGAGAAATACAACAACTGATAAGAAGCAGCATTAGCGAATTGCTATCTATTGAACTTTTATTAATGATATGAAATTCTTACGTAATATCTTAGATAAACAGAAACCAAACTTCGAAAAAGGGGGGAAACTACATTTTCTTCACTCTGTTTTTGATGGTTTCGAAACCTTTTTGTTTGTCCCCAAACATACTACCCCTGACAAAGGTGCTCAGGTACGCGACGCTATAGATATGAAGCGTCTGATGATCACAGTAGTAGTGGCTATGGTACCTTGCTTGTTGTTTGGTATCTGGAACACCGGACACCAACATTATTTGGCAATTGGCGAAACAGCCGATATGATGGCTAAAATCATTTATGGAGCCAAAGTAGTATTACCAATAGTGATTGTGTCGTATGGTGTAGGTTTAGGAATTGAATTTGCCTTTGCCCAAATGCGCGGACACGCTATCAACGAAGGTTACCTTGTTTCCGGAATGTTGATTCCCCTCATTTTACCTGTAACTATTCCTTTATGGCAAGTAGCTTTAGCTTCTGCTTTTGCGGTAATTATTGCCAAAGAGGTTTTTGGAGGTACAGGCATGAATATTCTAAATGTAGCTATGACTGCTCGTGCTTTCTTGTATTTTGCTTACCCTACTTATATGGCTGGCGATATCAAAGTATGGACTGCAGGAGAGCCTACTGTAATTGAACAAAAATTAGATGGATATACTCGTGCTACTGCACTTGGGCTGGCTGCAGAGCAGTCCAGTAGTTTGGCGGCTGAGATACAGAATGCCCGCGAAGCTTATGTAGATAAAAAGGTAAAAGAAGCTGAAACAAAGGGTGAAATAAAAGATCCAGTAGCATTTAACAATGCAGCATATAAGGAGTCTGGAAAATTGCCAGAAGTAAAAAAGCTTCAGGCACAGATACCCACCCAAGTAACCAATGCCTTCGAGTCTAAAAAAGGAGGGCTCTACTCGCTCAAAAGTTTTGTAATAGGAACTATCCCTGGTTCTATTGGTGAAACCTCTTTTCTGATGTGTTTAATTGGTGGAGTCATTCTTATATTGACAGGTGTAGGAAGCTGGAAAATTATAGTCAGTGCTTTTGGGGGAGCCTACCTTATGGGACTCTTATTTAATGCCATTGGTGGTAATGCATTTATGGCAATGCCAGCACACTATCACTTAGTAATGGGAGGACTCGCCTTTGGTATAGTGTTTATGGCAACCGATCCTGTAACTGCCGCTCAAACTGAAATAGGCAAATGGTATTACGGTTTTTTAATAGGAGCACTTACTGTCTTGATTCGCGTATTTAACCCTGCATATCCTGAAGGTATTATGTTGGTTGTATTGTTGATGAACGTTTTTGCTCCATTGATTGACTACTACGTAGTGGCTGCTAATAAAAAGCGTCGTTTGAAAAGATTAGAGTTAAAAAAAGCACAATAAGGAACAATGAAAAAGGATTCTAAAGCTTATCTTATTACATATACCCTGTTGATCACGATCATTTCAGGTTCGTTGCTTGCAATGGCTTCAAAGGGACTGGAGAGTTACAAGGAAGCCAACAAAAAACTAGAGCTCCAGAAAAGTATTGTAAATACATTTATGGAGTTGCCTAAGTCGAGTGAAGATATTGTAAAAGTTTACAACAAACGGGTAAAAAACTATGTTGTAAATGCTCAAGGCGAAAAAATAGAAGGAATGAAAGCCTCTGCAGTAAATGTAGGGGAAGAGTATTCGGCAAAGCGTGAAACTCCCAGAAGAAGACACTTGCCTGTATATGAAATATATGGTGAAGATGGAAAAGGAGGTGTTTTATATTATGTCTTTCCCTTGTATGGCTTTGGCTTGTGGGACGTTATCTGGGGTTACATTGCATTGGATGCTAAAGACATGAACACGATCAAAGGATTGGTGTTGGCACAAAAAGGTGAAACCCCCGGTTTGGGTGCTAGAATTTCTGATAAAGAAATTCACGAGCGATATACTGGTAAAAAAATCTATGATGACAAAGGGCAATTACAACGTGTGGTAATGCAGCGAGGAGAACACCAGGGATATAGTATCAAACACTATAAGGGACAAGACCACAAAGTAGACGGAATGTCTGGTGCTACTATTACCGGAAACGGAGTAAATACAATGTTCAAAGAGTATTTGAAACTGTATGATGGCTTTATTCAAAAGAAACAACAAAAAAAGTAAGCCTCATAATATTTAATAAAAGTTTATAGAAACCCTGAGGTATCAAGCCTTTTAAAAATATAAATCATTATGGCAGAAACTACAATTGAAGAAGTAAAGCCTAAAAAGAAAGAGGCATTATTTTCTAAGAAAAACCGACGAATTCTTACCGATCCGTTAGATGGAGACAATCCGATTACGGTACAGGTATTGGGTATTTGTTCAGCACTTGCCGTAACTGCACAATTAAAACCTTCACTGGTAATGAGCATTGCTGTTATCTTTGTAATGGTTGGTTCAAGTGTACTTACTTCTTTGCTGAGAAACACCATCCCTCCACGCATCCGTATTGTAGTACAGTTAGCCATTATTGCTACATTTGTGATTTTGGTAAATGAACTACTTTTAGCTTTTGTATATGATACAGCTAAAGATTTAGGTGCCTTTGTAGGCCTAATTATTACTAACTGTATTGTAATGGGACGCCTGGAAGCTTTTGCAATGGCTAATAAGCCTTGGCCTTCATTTTTAGATGCGTTAGGCAACGCAATGGGGTACGCTATTATTCTTTTATTGGTAGCTTTCTTCCGTGAGTTGTTGGGTTCTGGTACACTATTCGGCTTAAAAGTATTTCCAGAGAGTCTTGCTACCAACGGTTTGATGCTTTACTCTTCTGGTGCTTGTATAGTAGTTGGTGTGCTTATTTGGGCACAACGTTCGTTTAATGGCTATCGTGAAGATGCCTGATTTTTAAGTAGAACTAAGGATTTAAGAATATATTATGGAACTAATTAGCATTGCAATTCGCTCTATATTTGTCGAAAATATGATCTTTGCCTATTTCTTAGGCATGTGTTCATATTTGGCTGTATCAAAAAACGTAAAAACAGCAGTAGGACTTGGAATGGCGGTGATTTTCGTATTGACAATGACCATCCCTATCAACTATTTGATTTACAACTATGTGCTAAAGAAGGATGCATTGGCATCTATCTTTGGACCCGGTATAGATCTAAGTTTTCTTATGTTGATTGTGTTTATTGCAGTAATTGCTTCATTTGTACAATTGACTGAGATGATTGTAGAGAAATTCTCCCCAGCATTATATGGAGCCTTAGGTATATTTTTACCTTTGATTGCTGTAAACTGCTCAATTCTAGGAGGTGCCCTTTTTATGTTAGGTAAGCCTTATACCTTAGGACAAGCCACTGTTTTTGGTCTTGGTTCAGGTATAGGTTGGTTATTGGCAGTAGTTGCTTTGGCTGCCATCCGTGAAAAAATTAAATATTCAAATGTGCCTCCTCCTTTAAGAGGTTTAGGAATCACATTTATCTTAGTAGGTTTAATGTCATTTGGATTTTTGAGCTTCTTAGGCTTTTCAATCTAAACAAAACTTTATATTAAGAAGTACAAAAAAGCGCTGAGTTTCTACTCAGCGCTTTTTTGTTTTTTGCTGCATAGTTTTTGCCACACGGGGTGTTACAGCGCTTAATATTATTCTTTATTTTGATAGAATAAAAGAGTGAGTTAGGTTATGTGAGAGTGTTTTAGGCACAGTATATAGATATACTCATTTTTTATTTGTTATTTAGTTTTCTAAACGGCAGAGTTGATAACCACAAAACGATAGAATATACTACTGCCTTATTATTGATTTTTATAATAATAATCCTATGAGGTTCTGGATCACACTGTATTTATCTTGTGTTTTTTTTCAGGCGTCCGCACAGCAATATTTTTTTCGAAACTATTCACTAAAAGCAGGCATACCCCAATCAGAGATATACGCTTTAGTAAATGGCCCTAAAGGTGGAATTTGGGTAGGAACAAATGGGGGAGGGGTAGCTCGCTTTAATGGGCATAGGTTTGAAGTGTTTAACAAGCAAACCCATGGGTTTGTTCACGATCAGATAATCCAGCTTTTTTTTGATAGCAAAGATCGGCTTTGGGTAGGCACTGCTGCTGGTATTACCCGTTTTGATGGAAAGTTAACCAAAAACTTTCCTTTCCCAGCTACATCTTCTAGCGAGATTTCTCTTTATTTTTATGAAGATCCACGAAAGCCTGGTAGAATATGGAGCATGTCTGTGCTCAACCAAAAGATTCAGTATTTTGACGGAGACAAAGTTGTTGACTTGGCCGATCAATATCCTAAACAATTAAAAAATGTTCCTTTTCTAAACTTCATTTTACTTCATAATGGTAATTTTCTCATTGCTACTGGCAAAACATTGCTTGAGTACAATGGCAAAGTACTTCAGGAGTCACCTATAGCACTGCACCCAAGGTTTAAAGGGGCAAGGTTGAATCCTTTTTTAGTAGACAACGCAGGTAATTTATGGTTGTGGGCAGTTACACCACCTGCCAATGGACAACCTGCTATCCGGCGTTTATTTAGGTACAACAAAAAGGTTGAAGAAATAACCTTGCCTCCGCAAGTACCTCCATTTAGAGTGAATGCTATTGGTTTAAAAGATCGCCAGGGGAACTTATGGCTGACTACCAACCGCAATGGTGTTTTGAAATATGATGGAAAGGAATTTCAGCACTTTTCTACAAAAAATGGCTTGCCGACTAACACTACCACCAGTTTGCTGGAAGACAGTGAAGGAAACATTTGGATTGGTACTATAGGAGCAGGATTGGTAAGGTATAGTGGGGATACCTTTACTTTATTTGATCAGAAACACACCAAAATAGCCTCTAACTTTATTCGTGCAATCTATCAGGATGGGGTAGGTAATTATTGGATTGGAACAAATAGCAGAGGCATTACCCGCTTTGATGGTGTAAATGCAGTCAGTTTCTTTAATACTGCCGAAAACGAGGTAGGAAGAGTACATGATTTTACAAGGATAGATGATCAACAATTTTTAGTAACAACCACCCGAAAGGGGGTATTGAAGTATAATGGAGAAAAGTTTGTGCCTGCCAATACGAATTATGGTATTCCTGCAAATCGGGGAGTAGGAGCTTCTTTTAGAGATGGAGATACTTATTGGTTTGGCGTATTTGGTTTAGGGGTAATCAAATATTCACCTGAAGGGGTAGATACCCTAAGTGCTAAAAAACATGGGTTGATTAATAATATCATTACGTCCATTACTAAAGATGGAAATGGTCACATGTGGTTTGGTTCCCTTCGCAATGCTACGGGTGGTTTATCTCGTTATGACGGCAAAAAAGTGACGACCTGGCATAAGTCAGATACTCTCAAGACAGAGTTAGTGATGCAAATGACTACTGATAATAATGGAGGTGTATGGATTGCTACTTATGGTGAAGGAGTGATCAGGTATTCGGATGGCAAGTTTAGTTATGTGACTACTAAACAAGGAATTAGTGATAATACTATCTATTCTATTATAAAAGATGATGAGGGGCATATTTGGCTGGGAGTACAGGGAGGAGTAGATAAGATTATTTTGGACAAACAAGCTAAAATTGTTTCTATCAAGCACTTCAGGCAAGAAGACGGTTTTATGGGCATAGAAAACAACGGCAAAGCAGTGTATAAAGATGCTCAGGGAAACTTGTGGTTTGGTACCTTAAGCGGGGTAGTAAAGTATACCCCTCAGGCACATAGGTTGTATCATCAAAAAACCAAGTTAAATATTAAAGAAGTAAGGTTATTTTTGAAAAAAGTGGATTGGCAAAGTGAGGAGTATAAGCAATACACGCAGTCACTAGATGCTTTTTTTCCAGTACCTCGTCAATTGAAACTTCCTTACAACTTAAATCATATTACTATTTATTTTGAAGGTATTAGTTATTTTATTCCCGAAAAAGTGGCTTATAAGTGGCGCCTAGATGGTTTAGACAAAGAGTGGTCGCCAGTATCTACCTCACAAAAAGTGACTTATACTAACTTGCCCCCTGGGAAATATATATTTAGACTGAAAGCTCGTAACAGTTGGGGGCAGTGGGCAGGACAAGATTATGTATATGAGTTTGAGGTACTGGTTCCTTACTGGCAAACTTGGTGGTTTAGAACTTTAGCATTGCTTGGGTTTGTATTATTGATTGTTGCAGGTTTTAGTTGGCGTGTGAGGGCTATTAAGGCTCAGCGAAAGGAGTTGCAACGTTTGGTACACGAAAAAACCCAGGAAGTGAGGGCTCGTAATGAATCAATACTCGAGAAAAATGCAGAATTAAAGCAACAAAAAAAGGAGATATTAGTGCAGAATGAGCAAATTCATTTGCAAAATGAAGAAATACAAGTACAACGTGATCAGTTAGAACTGTCGTTTCAAAATGTGAAGTTATTGAGCGAAATAGGGCAAAAAGTAACTGCCAATCTTTCATTACAAAAAATTACGGAAACTTTTTATGAGCAAATAACTGCAGTAATGGAGGTAGATGAGTTTGGGATTGGTTTGTATGATGCTGAACAAAAAGCTTTGGTTTTTGACCTGATTTATATAGGCAATGATTGTTTGCCTCAGGTGACATTACCACTTACACAAACAAAGCGTTTGTCGGTACACTGTTTTTTAAGTAAGAAAGAGTTGGTATCAGGCGATGTAAAAAAAGACTTTGCTAACTATACGAGTATTAAAGATACATACACTGAAGGTGATTTGTTAAACTCTATGTTGTGTTTGCCTATTTTAGAAGGAGAAAAAGCATTGGGAGTAATGACACTGCAAGCCCGAAAACCTGATGCTTACGCTGATTATCATGTAAGTATGGTACGTAGCCTAAGCACTTATGTAGCAATTGCTACTCAAAACTCAAATGTGTTCAATCAGGTGAAAATTCAAAAAAGAGAAATAGAAATTAAAAACGAAAATATTACAGCAAGTATTAACTATGCCAAACAAATTCAACAAGCTATTCTGGGCAGAGCCAAAGATATTGCCCAGTACTTCAGCGATGCTTTTGTATTGCTAAAGCCAAAAGATATAGTAAGTGGTGATTTTTACTGGAGTACTAAAGTAACTACTGAGCAGACACAACAAAAAATAGTGCTGGTGGCGGCTGATTGTACCGGGCACGGAGTACCAGGGGCGTTCATGACTTTAATGGGGAGCGATTTTCTGGACGACATTGTGTGTAAAGAAAAAGTGACCCAGCCCGACCGTATACTACAGCAGTTAGAACAAAGAGTAATAGAACGATTGCAAAAAAATGAAGGTGATCAGGTAAACGATGGTATGGATATGGCAATCATCAGTGTTGATCCTCAAGGCTTGACTCTTGATTTTGCCGGAGCCAAAAATCCCCTATGGCTCATACGCAATGGTGAACTGATAGAGTACAAAGGGGCTAAGTTTCCTATAGGAGGAAGTTCTCAATATCGAAAAATGAAACAGTTTGAGGTACATACCATTGATTTACAACCAAAAGACGTACTGTATATGTTTTCAGATGGTTATCAAGATCAGTTTGGTGGTGAGGAGGGTAAAAAATTTATGAAGCGACGGCTAAGAGCGTTGTTGGTTGAGATTCACCAAAAACCTATGCAGGAGCAACAAAAAATACTGGAAAATACCCTGGAAAACTGGATGAGTTATTTGCCGGAGCACAGTGAAGTAAAGCAGGTAGATGACATATTGGTAATAGGGGTAAGCATTTGATGAATATCATTTATGAGAAGTAGTCAGCCTAACTATTAAAATGTACCTGCTTATATGTTGAAATAATTTATTGAAAATAAAGAAATCTTACAACCTATACCAGTACAACAAAGTAATAAGCAACTGATGCTAATAAGACAAGTCAAGCTTTTTGTTCATAGACTTTACTACTTTGTGGTACCTTGCAAAGTAGATGTAAGTTTTTAACCATTAAGTGTTTGATATTAAGCCCGAAAATTACTTAATTGTTATGTAAAATTCAACCAACTGTTTTGTATTCTCTACTCCAGATGTTTTGATTTCATTCACTATCGCCATATTTTTTTGTTTTCACTTATAAGACACATCGTAAGTAAAGCAGGGCTACTACATGACTAAATGGTTGCAAATACTACTTTTTATTTTGGTTATCACGTTCAGTGTCCACTGGGTAAAAGCACAAACCCCCACAACTGACCGCTGGAAGAAGGTTAAAGCGGACAAAAAAGGCACCTTATGGGTAATATATACCAATAATGAACCTTTTATAAAGGCTGAACTACAAGGACAACCAACTGGACTTGAACCTGATATTATCAGGGCTTTTGTAAGGTTTATCAAGTCTCACTATCAAATCGACTTACAATTACGTTGGAAAAAGTTCAAGCAATTCAAAGATTGCTATAAGGCCATTAAACAAATGGAAGCAGGAGTGATTGCCTGCGCTGGTTTTTCTATTACCGATCAACGAAAGCGTGAGCTTCAATTCTCAAAAGCTTACATGCCTGATATAGAAATACTAATCTCTAGCCATAATGTACCTGTATTTGAAGACATCGCCTCATTCAATAAATACCTACCTCAACTCAAAGTCATTACTATTCGCAATACTACTTTTGAACAGAACCTGAAAGACTTGATTAAAACCAGGGCGTTTACCAACCTTACCTATAGCTACATTCCTAATGGAGAAGTTATGCGAGACTCCTGTGTAAATAAAAACAATTTTTTGGCTTATACTCAGCTACCCAACTATATTATGATGCTACAGCAAGGAAAACTCATACAAAGACAACGTCTCTTTAATGTAGTGAGAGAAGGACTTGCTTTGGCATTGCCCCTAAAGTCTGATTGGAAACAGCCTCTTGACACCTTTTTTGCGCAACCCGCCAGCAAACAATTGATTAAAAATATCATCAATAAACACTTTGGTAATTTTGCTACAGACTTAATCATTGATGCCCAAAAAAACCGTGATGACACCCACCGCGAAAATCAAATGGTGTCGATGGAACAAAAATTCCAGGAATTATTAATTCAGAAAACAAAAGAGCAGTTAAAAAGTGAAAAACTGCAAACACGTATTGCGCTCCTGGCTTTGGCTGCATTGATTTTGTTGTTTGGTGTTTTAGGTTGGTTTTTGTATAACCGTGAAAAAATAAAAAAAATAGCGAGGCAAGAGTTAGCACGAAAAAATGCTGAAATAGCTGCTCAGGCTGCCAGTATTAAAGAATCTTATCAAAAACTTGAGTTGATATCTGACCTGGGTAAGTTGGTAATTGCCAATTTATCTATAGAAGACATCATCAAAACGGTATACCAACAAGTACTATCGCTTATGCCCACCGAAGAGTTTGGGATTGGCATATACGACCCTGTAAGAAAAAGCCTGGTATATGAGGTATACTTTAGTAAAGGCAAACGTATGCCCGTTTTTTCTTTGCCTGTGAGTCAAAACGATCGTTTGACCCTCAAGTGTTTTACCCTTAAGCAAGAAATAGTACTGTCAGATTTGCCAAATGAATACACCCAATACCTGGACTCGCTCGATGCGTACCAACCCCACGAACTGTTAAACTCTATGATATGTTTGCCATTGGTAGCCGGTGACCAGGCCATTGGTATTATCAATGTACAACATTCAGCAAAAAATGCCTATGGCAGCCAACATGTGAGTATTTTCAGAAACCTGGCAAACTATGCCATTATTGCCATTCAAAACGCCAAGGTGTTCAAGCAGCTGGAGTCTCAAAAAAATGATATTACGGCAAGTATAAATTATGCCAAACAAATTCAAGATGCCATGTTGCCTGGCACAGAGATAATGCAAGCGTTTTTGCCCAATATATTTGTCTTGTTTAAACCCAGGGATATAGTGAGCGGTGATTTTTACTATTTTGCTGCCAACGCTGATAAGTCTAAATGTGTATTGGCAGCTATAGATTGTACTGGTCATGGGGTACCAGGTGCTTTTATGAGCTTGATTGGGAATGACATTTTAAATAGTATTATTGAACAAGAAGGCATTATAGATGCGAACCTCATTCTTGATAAATTACACACAGGAGTGTATACATCGCTTAGGCAAGATAGCAACTCCAATCGTGATGGGATGGACATCTCTTTATGTGTAATAGACAAGGCAACCCAAACCTTACAGTTTGCCGGAGCAATGAGTTCATTGGTATACGTGCAAAATGGAGAATTAAAACGATTGGTGGGTGATAAAATGCCTATAGGTGGGGAGCAAAGAGAAAGAAATCGACAGTTTCAAAAACAAGTACTGGATATAAGTATTCCTACTACTTTATACTTGTACTCAGATGGTTACCAAGATCAGTTTGGTGGTGAGCATAATCGCAAATTTATGGCACCCCGTTTCCGGGAGTTACTCTATAGCATACACCAAACCCCTGTAACTGAACAGAAAAAAGTCCTTGAGTCTACTCTTAAACATTGGAAGCAAAACAACGATCAACTAGATGACATATTGGTGATTGGGGTCAAGGTATAAATTTGGTTTATTGTGCGGTAAAAATAAAGTTCCGTTCCTGTATGCCATTTCAGCCCAAAATAATAACAGGTATTTAGAGTTTGTTATCGTCAAAAAATACCCCCTGTTTGAATAACTTAACAGAGGGTAACTTTAAAATATATTGTGTAGAATACTTGAAGATTAATAACTAAAAATGAGTGTAATATTTATAAGGGTAATTTAGATGTTGTAATGCTGTGAAGCATTAGTAATTAATTGGCTGGAATAAAAAATGGCGTCAAATCTACATTTGCATTGCCACCAGCACCATTATAATTGCGATAAGTTCTATTCTTTTCTATAGTATAAAACGAATCAATGTAGTCATCATCATTGGTAAACCAAGCATCGGGCATTGCTTGAATAATGGCATTAGCAATTTGCCCTAAGGCACTTACTATGGGTACCTCAGTAAGCAAACCAGTAATTTTAAACACGCCATCTACAATCACTGCTACCATATCTTTGTAATTATGGTTATCATCTTTTTCAAACAACTGTATATTTGCTGCCTGGTAGTCGTAGTCATCCCAGAAAAGCAACACTTGATTTGGGTAATAAGTTTTGCCATCTGTATCTAAGTAATACATTGGAATTACATTGATTTGGGCTTCTTTTTGGTTGCCGCGAATACCAGAAGTGATCGCATACACCTCTGCCGATCCACTAATCCAAGGCTCTTGGTCATCGTTCAAGCGAATACGGTCTAACTTGGTGGTTTCCAAACCAGAAGCTGTTGTTCTTTTTTTGGCTGCTGTGCGTTGGGCAAAGTTTTGTAACCCCTTCTTCTTTAATTGTTTATTCATGTAAGCAACTTCTACCTTTAATGCTTCAAAACCATCGGTTTCTACTACTATTACTGGTACTTCAGGAGCCTTGAAAGGGTCAAGATACACCACTTCTTTCTGAAGGTTATAAGCTTTTACTTTGGTCCATTCGGCTTCATCTTTTTGGGTAGGCGCATAGGCTACCAACAATTTAGAAAAATCTATTCCAGCAGTAGGTTGGTGCAGCCATAACTCAGGCACTTCTACATTATCAGGAGCATCTACATTTTTGTAAGTAGCTTCTGCATTAGTTACCACTTGGCGCAGTTGCTGCGTAGCCGTGTTGCTTACCCCTTCAGATTTTACCTGGTCTAGTATTGTAGCAAGGGCTACACTAGGTTGTTGAGCCTTAAGTGAGTTGATAATGCTACTGCGACTAGACTTTTGATTGAGCAAGTCTATTACATCCAGGGCTATTTTATCTTTGTTGATTGATTTACTAGTAGTGGGAACGTTTTTTTCAGGTGCTACTTCTGATTGTTGTTGACAGCTTGCCAAAACAGTGATAAAAGCCAGACATATCATCCAAGCTTTAAGTTTTAAGATATTCATTTTGTTATGTTGTTAGTTTAGTTAATTAATCTTCTGTTGATGTATTCTTTTAAAGTAATAGCAAATAAAAAAATCAGTTTTTCAAAACAAAATTTGGAAGGAAGTTTTTTTGACCATTAGTTAGTTTTTTTCTGGTGGGTCAGTTTCTACATGATAAAAGGTGGCTGATAGTTATTTATTATTTTCAGTACCCTCAAAGTCAAAGCAGGTAATTCATTGGGTACCCATAGCCAAAAGCGAACTACTAAAAACTATAGTTTTTAAAAAAATATACTTAATTTAACAGTTAAACATTACCTTACTTATTTTAAATAAACTTACTTGGCAGATGGAGCAACCCCAAATTGATGAAGCACGCGCAATACGTAAAGGAGAAGAATTAAATACAGAAAAACTTCAGGCTTTCCTAAATGAAGAATTAAACATGGGAGATGCCTCTCTGGAAATTGCCCAGTTTCCGAGCGGCTATTCAAACCTTACCTATCTATTAAAACTAGGAGACAAAGAACTTGTATTACGTCGGCCACCCTTTGGAGCTGAAAAAATAAGCAAAGGGCACGACATGGGCAGAGAGTATAAAGTATTGTCAAGGTTAAACCCTGTATACCCCAAAACCCCCAAACCTTTGGTATATACCGAGGACAGTTCTATCATTGGAGCCCCTTTTTATATTATGGAACGTGTCAAAGGCACCATCCTAAGAGCCAATCAAAAGGTAGATATGTCACGGCAGGAAGCCCGTATTTTGTCCGAAAATTTTATACACAATTTGGCAAGACTCCATAAAATTGACGTAAATGAAACAGGGCTTATAGAGTTGGGCAAACCAGAGGGGTATATGCGCCGTCAGGTAGAAGGGTGGATTGAACGTTATAAGAAGTCGCAAACAGATGATATTCGTGATATGGACGAGGTAATACAATGGTTTCCAGACAATATACCCGAAACCAAGTATACTTCTTTTATTCACAACGACTACAAGTATGACAACATAGTGCTCAACCCTGAAGACCCTACCCAAATAAAAGCCGTGCTCGACTGGGAAATGTCTACCGTTGGCGACCCGCTCAGCGACCTTGCCACTACCCTTGCTTACACTACCGAGTCTACCGATCCTGAACCTCTTAGAATGTTTGGTATTCGTGCTTTTGAGGGGGTAATGAGTCGTGATGAAACTGTACGACGTTATGAGGCAGCCAGTGGTATAAAAACCGAAAACATGGTTTTTTATTTTGCTTTTGCCACCTTTAAGCTAGGTACTATTTGTCAACAGATTTACTATCGTTACAAAGAAGGCTTTACCAAAGACCCGAGGTTTGCCCCGCTCATATTTTTGGTAAAAGCCACCGCCAAGCTCTCTGCCAGTGCAGTGCGTAATGGTAGAATAAGAGATATTTAGGGAACAACCAACAAATAGTATACGCATTTGATGGTTGATATTTCACCCTGATGCTTCGTTAAATTTATTGACCATAGCTATGGCTATGCTCGCAACCGTCGCACAGGCTGGCTCAACAGCCACTGGCTGTTGCCATCTTGCCTCAAGGCAAAACCTCTACCCAAAAATGGGTACTTTATTTACTGATTACTCCCTTAAAGTGTTAGACAAACAAGTAAAAATGAGCTACCAGGATAAACTCAATCAAAGGGTAAGTACCAACATTAAAGAGGGGCGTTGGTCGGCTGAAACTACATTGGATCATTTTGCACTGGTGAACTACGCCTTACCTTTGGCTCGGTTGCGTCCATTGATTCCTGCACGCTTTGGCATTCCCACGTATGAAGTAAACGATGAACTTTGCGCTTTTATAAGTGCGGTGCCATTTATAGATCGTGATTTTCACTTCCCTCATGTATATCCTTCACCCCGTTATCATTTTGGGCAAATCAATTACCGGGCTTATATTACTGACAAAGAAACTGGCGAGGATGTGGTTTGGTTTTTTGGTACAGTGCTAGGGTCGCATTGGTATAACCTGCCGCGTAGGTTATGGAAAATGCCTTGGTATTATGGCGACTTTTCTACCAGTTTTCATTATGACCATAAAGACGGCTACCAAACCTATAAGATAAACATAGACTCTGTTTGGGGCAAAACCAGGATAGAACTCAAAGATACAGCAGAGGCAGTTACTACAGCTGAGGGCTTCGATAGTATTAGCCAAATGAAGCTATTTTTAACCCACCCTATTCAAGGGTTTTACTACAGAACCAACGGCAAGATCGGTACTTATCGAGTGTGGCATCCAGAGATGCGATTGACCAATGCTGTGGGTGAATATTTATATTTTGAGCCGTTCGAAAATCTCAAGTTATTGTCGCGCGAAGAAATGCGTTATCCTCATTCCGTGTTTATCTGCCCCGAAATATTATTTAGGGTCGAGCTACCCCCCAGAGAAGTTTAAGTGAAAACACCCTGCCAGGGTTGATAAAAGACAACTAAGGTGATTTGGTTAGGAAAACGGTTTGTATGCTTTGCCTGAGTCAACACTTACCTGAAAATGGTTTTACTACAAAAAAATAATGTAGGATTTTTCGGTATTGAATAGTTTAGACTGAATAACCAACTATACTATAATGTATTTTGTAAGTGTATTAAAAACCACCACTTTGCCCCAAAAGGTAACTTACCCAATTTTACCCATCTATTGTATTTTAGTGATGTATGTCTGCATATTCATACTTTAGAGTAAGCTTGTAAGCAAAATATTACAGTTTTACCTAATACAATTACCTTAAAGTACGGCATCTGCTTTAAATGTTGATAATCTAAACCAAAAAAATACCTAAATTGCCCGCCAATTTTAAAAACACCTGACAAGCCAATACACAATGAAAAATAAATACATAGTAGCCCTTGACCAGGGAACCACCAGCAGCAGAGCTGTATTGTTTGATGCCCAAGGAGATTTGAAAGGGATGGAACAAAAAGAGTTTACTCAAATATTTCCTCAAGCTGGTTGGGTAGAACACGACCCTATAGAAATATGGGATTCGCAATGGGAAGTTTTTCGCAGGCTAATGCACGAAAACAAAATCACCTTAAATGATGTGCAAGCTATAGGCATTACCAACCAACGTGAAACAACCGTAGTTTGGGACAGAACCACAGGAGAACCTGTGCACAATGCTATAGTATGGCAAGACAAACGTACTGCGGATATTTGTGAAGAGTTGAAAAGTAAAGGGTTGACTGATTATATCAAAGAAAATACGGGCTTGGTAATAGACTCTTATTTTTCGGGTACCAAAGTAAAATGGATTCTTGATAATATACCCAATGCCCGATCGAAAGCCCAGGAGGGAGAACTATTGTTTGGTACAATAGATACTTGGCTTATATGGAAATTGACCAATGGAATGGTGCATGCCACCGACTATTCTAATGCGTCACGTACTATGTTGTACAATATCAAAACCCTTGAGTGGGACAAAGAGTTATTGGAAGCCTTAGACATTCCTGCCTCTATGTTGCCTGAGGTCAAAAACTCGTCTGATCATTATGGTGATTTATACTTTGAGGGCGAAAATGCACCCATTACAGGAGTAGCTGGAGATCAGCAAGCGGCTTTGTTTGGGCAAACTTGTTTTGTGCCAGGTATGGCAAAAAACACCTATGGCACTGGTTGCTTTATGTTGATGAATACAGGCAAAGACCCAGTAAAGAGTCAATCAGGATTACTCACTACTATAGCCTGGGGGCTCAATGGCGAGGTAACTTATGCCTTGGAAGGGAGTATTTTTATTGCCGGAGCTGCCATACAATGGCTGCGTGATGGCTTAAAGCTTATCGATGCTGCTCCTGATTCGGCTTATTTTGCTGCCAAGGCAGGAGATGCCGATGGAGTATATGTAGTGCCCGCTTTTGCTGGATTGGGTGCTCCATACTGGGACATGTACGCCCGTGGAGCTATTTTTGGACTTACTAGAGACACAGATAAAAATCACTTGGTAAAGGCTACACTGGAGTCGCTTGCTTACCAAACCAAAGATGTGTTGGAAGCGATGCAAAAAGATGCCGAAATAGACCTTAAACGTTTGCAAGTAGATGGTGGAGCTTCTGCCAATGATATATTGATGCAGTTTCAGGCAGATATATTAGGAGTAGAAGTGGAGCGCCCTCAAGTTATAGAATCTACTGCTTTAGGTGCGGCTTATTTGGCGGGCATTTCGGTGGGCATGTGGCGACAAGACGAAATTGCCAAAACCCGTGATGTAGAAAAGTGGTTTACTCCTGAAATAAATCCGGCAAAACGTAAAGAGCTATACAAAGGTTGGAAGAAGGCAGTAGAACGTACCATGGGCTGGAACGAAGATAAGTAGTAGTGGGTGCTGCTAATACAGAAAAATGGTGGGTGATTATAGTCCACCCAGTATATCCACAGCTAACCACTTGCTACTTTATCTTACGCAAGTTATTGTATATCAGACAACGCGTGAAGCAGGCAGAGTATGACTAAAATCAACTATGTGTAATTACATTCTTTCTTGGCAGCACCAGGTGAAAAACCAAGCACCAAGTACCTACAACCAAGCATTGAAAAGGCGCTATAGACTAAAAGAAAAACAACATAATGAATTTATTGTCATCAAAAAACCGTCAGGTACTATTAGATAAACTCTCTGAAGAGACTTATGATTTGTTATTGATAGGAGGAGGAATTACTGGGGCTGGCATTGCCCTGGACGCAGCTTCAAGGGGCTTGAAGGTAGCCCTGATCGACAAACAGGATTTTGCCCAAGGTACCAGTAGCCGATCTACCAAATTGATTCATGGTGGACTACGTTACTTGAAACAAGGAGAAATAAAACTGGTAAAAGAAGTGGGTAGCGAACGAGCCATTGTGCATAAGAACGCCCCACACTTGGTCATTCCTGAAAAAATGTTGCTTCCATTGGTACAAGGGGGTAACTATGGAAAGTTGATGACATCTTTTGGTTTATGGACTTACGATTTGCTGGCTGGGGTAAAAGGAGACGATCGTCGTAAGATGTTATCAAAAAAACAAACCCTTGAAAAAGAACCTTTGCTAAACCCAAACACGCTCAAAGGAGGAGGATATTATGCTGAGTACCGTACCGATGATGCCCGACTGACTATAGGTGTGATAAAAACTGCAGCAAAATACGGCGCCTTGTGTGCCAACCACTGCGAAGCCACCAAACTAGTGTATAAACGCGAGCAATTGCAAGGGGTAGAGGTAACCGATCAGCTGACTGAACGTATTTTTACCATCAAAGCTCAATACGTGGTCAACGCTACAGGACCTTGGGTAGACACTATTCGCAAAGAAGATAACTCGCTCAAGGGCAAACGCCTTCACCTTACCAAAGGAGTACATTTGGTGGTAAGTCATGAGAAATTGCCGCTCAAACAATCTTTGTATTTTGATGTACCTGATGGCCGAATGATTTTTGCGATTCCACGTGGCAAAATCACCTACATAGGCACTACTGATACCAACTATAAAGGTAAAATGGAAGAACCACGCACTACCCTGGCCGATGCTGAGTATTTGCTTAACTCAATCAATGATACCTTTCCAGAAGTTAACCTCACACTCAACGACATAGAGTCGAGCTGGGCTGGTTTGCGCCCACTGATCCATCAAGAGGGTAAATCACCTTCTGAACTTTCGCGTAAAGACGAAATATTTGAGTCGGCTTCAGGGCTAATTTCTATTGCAGGGGGTAAACTGACGGGCTATCGAAAAATGGCGCAACGTGTGGTAGACTTGGTAGTGCGTAAAATGAAACGGAATGACAAATGCCAAACTAAAGGTATTACAATTATAGGTGGAGAGTTTGGTTCGGCAAAGGCAGTCAACGACTATATAGCTCAAGTAAGTCAACAATTAACCACAGAAGGCTTTGAAGATTATACGGCGGGATACCTGGTGGGTACTTATGGAAGTCAAACCAAAGATATATTGGGAAAATATGCTGCGCAAAAACAAGAAAATCCCCCTTACTCACCTCAATTATGCCTGGCAATGGCTGAACTACATTTTTGTCTTGAAAATGAAGCGGTACATACTTTAGGCGATTTCTTTAACCGACGAACTGGAAGGCTGTATTTTGATATTCATTCGGTAAAAGAACTCGTAGAAGCCATTGCTCAAGAGCTACAAATAGAGCTTGGCTGGACAGAAGGAGTATTGCAACAAAACCGCATTGGTTTGCAAAAATTGATGGAGCAACTAGAAACTTTTGCCAGGTAAAAAATAACTAGAGAGTCTCTTGTTTGAAAAGCTTTTTTGATGAATTGTTTCATTGAAAAGGCTTTTTTTATGGATATAAAATCAGTAGATGAAAGAAATACTAAAAAGCAGAAGTGATTTCCTGCTTTTTATCCTGAAGCAAATTTAGCCAACATACTTTAAAGCTTATTTTGGAGACAAAATGTTCACTTTTTAATAAAAAGTAATCTTACAATTAGGCAAAGTGGCCTGAAGTGCCTCTACATCTTGTTGGTCAAGGTCATTCTCGCTTATATCAAGAATAGTCAATTGATTGAAAGCCTTCAGTTCTTCGGTAGAAGTAATTTTATTGTTTTGTAACTTGAGCGATTGTAACTTGCGTAGATTGGCCAAAGGCGAAATATCTTCAATGCGGTTATTGCTTAGGTTAAGTTCTGTAATTTTATCCAACTTACCCAGTGTATTGATATTACTTACCTTATTATTGTTCAAATTGAGTTTTTGTAAACTGTGCATTTTCTCGAAAATGACAGTATCTGTGATTTGATTATGGCTCAAATCTACCTTCTCAAGGTGAGTCAAGTCTTTTACAAAGCTGGCATCTATCAGGTACTTTCGGGTGATGCTTAGTTCGGCATTGTACAAAAATGCTTTGAGTTTGTTCTGCATGATAGAAACATTGTACAAAGATAATATTTCTAAATTAGTAAACCCTTTTAATATTCTTAATACCTCAGAATCTATCTTTTTGATAGATACATAGACCACATTTTTCATCCCTGAGAGCTTCAGGTTTCCAAATGGCTGGTTCGTTACGTTGGTGCTGAGCCGAAACTCCCCATCTAACTTGATAGCCCTATCATAATACATCTCTTGCAAAAAAGCCTCGGTTTGCTCTATGCCATCAAAATTTCCATCCTTGATGAAAGCATCATTCTCGAAAGCCTCTAGCGCGAGAAAGTATTCCAGAATAGATTTATGCGAAAACTTGTAACGCCCCTGTACGTCACGGTTAAGCAACGAACGACTTTTGAGTTCTAATTCCTGGAGGTCAACCTCTTGTTGTCGGGCAAAGTGTAATACCTCATTACCTTCAATAAAGAAACCTTCTCGTTTTTTATGGTTTTCGTAAATGTTGTTGGCTATTACCCGCGAAAATTTATACAATTGTTCCTGGTACTCTTGCTTACCCTTAGGGCGACGTTGCACCTCCCGGTGAATCCATTTTTTGATCAGTTCCTGGTAAATCTGGTAAGTACGTTCATATTTCTGACTACTTTCAATCAAGTCATCTATATAACTTAGCAGCATAGGACGCACCATCAGATTGGGCGATTGCCTGACTATTTCTTCGGCTTTCTGTTGTTTTTTCTTTCTAAAGAAGGAATACTTCTTTTTGAGGTACTTTTTAATATCCAAATCATCAAAAGGAGAAATATACAGCTTGCGAAAAACATACTCTCCGCCATTATCACCAAATTTAAGTACTCCTGTTTCTTTAGGCTCTTCCACCTCTGAGGGAAAAAACTGCGTGCGACAAGTGATGATGATTTCTTTGAAATCATTGGCTTTTTGCAAAATAAGCTTCAACCTCGATTGATAATCTTTAATGGCGTGGTTATCTTCATCAAATGCATCAAGCAACAAAATCGTTTTTTTTCGTTTATGGGGTTGTATTTTGTCTATTTCTGTCAATGCATCGGGGTACCCCAAGGGAATAAGTTCAATATTATCTGCGCCATTTTTTTTTATATAAGTAGCATACAGGTTAATCATAAAAGTTGTCTTACCCATCCCAGAGTCTGCCATAATAATAAAGAAGCGGTCAGTCTGACTTTTGTTATTAAATACCTTATCCATAAAAAATGGAATCAGACTTTCCTTAGTAGCAAAAGCATGTGTATGTCCGGGTTCGTGTTCTTTCGATGGTGCTATATTCTGGCATTGTGTGGGCACATAATACTCTGTGGCCTTTTTGATGTCATTGCGAGAATAAAAAGGGGCTAGTTGTTTTTGTAACTTCTTTTGTAATAAACTTCTAAATCCAAGCATAAGTCCTATTCTTTGCTGTATTCTCTTTGATGGTTATGATATAGTATGTTAAAAAAAATGCCAAAAAAAGATAAACCCCTCTTACAAATCGAAATTTTTGGCAATTACCAGTTTTGATACCCCCACAATACTGGCTTCTCATGGGAAATCATAGATCAATCAAAAATCACTAATAAAAAGCTAAAAATGAAGTGCTTGAATAATTTTTATTTTAAAAACAAGTACCAATACTACAGGGAGGATGCAAAAAGTTACATTAATCTGAGTTGATTTTAGTTTTTGCTGTACTTCAAAAAATGATCATAGTCATTACTAAGCAGGTTTTTAGGTATATATGAGCCCTTTCAAGAAATTTTATACTACCCAAGTTTTAATATATGTCAGGTAGGATTCATATTTTTCTAAAATCCACGAAACAGTCTCATAAATCAAAAAAGGCATCAGATAAAATTACCTGATGCCTTTTTTGAAAAACAAATTTATGCGAATTTGTTAGCTACGCCCTGTGAATGCTGTCGTCTACTATATCACCACATTTACAATACGCTTGGGTACCACGATTACTTTTTTGGGCGCTTTGCCCTCTAGCCACTTCTGTACAATCTCATTGGCAAGTACTTGTTTTTCTATATCACCCTTAGGCATATCTAAAGGTACATTAATAGTGGTACGTTTTTTACCATTGATAGAGACAGGGTATTCAAACGAACTCTCTTGCAAATACTTCTCATCGTGTGTAGGAAAGTTAGCCAAATGAATACTGGTTACGTGTCCCATCTTTGCCCAAAGCTCTTCAGCAATATGAGGAGCATAAGGAGCTGCAATCAATAATAACTTCTCCAGAATCTCGTGCTTGTTACACTTCGCATCGGTCAATTCATTCACACAAATCATCAAGGTACTTACTGGAGTATTGAAAGAAAAACGTTCTAAGTCTTCAGTAACTCGTTTGATTGCCTTGTGTATAATTTTTTGTTCGGCATCGGTAGGGGTATCCTGAGTTGTGTCAAATTTCCCTTGATCGTCAAAACTATGGAACAAACGCCACATCTTTCTGAAAAACTTATGTACCCCATCAATCCCTTTAGTATCCCAGGGCTTTGACTGCTCCAGCGGACCCAGAAACATTTCATAACAACGCAAAGTATCAGCACTATAATCAGCAATTACATCGTCAGGATTAATGGCATTATGATAACGTTTCCCCATTTTTTCAACCCGGCGATTGCAGTAAAAATTACCATCAGCATCGGCTACGAAGGTGGCATTTTTAAAATCTTCTGGCTTCCATTCACGCAATACCTCCAAGTCTAGCGTATCTTCACCCGTCAGCGCTTTCACTGTTACATGAATTTCTACCAAGTCTTCAGCCTCATAAGCGTCCTTTTGTTTGGCAGATACATATTTACTGGCGTCTTCTTTTAGTCTGTAGATAATTGCCGAATTACCCTGGATCATTCCTTGATTAATCAGCTTTTTAAAAGGCTCATCATACGGCAAGAAACCACGGTCGTTGAGGAAGTGCGCCCAAAAACGCGCATACAATAAATGCCCTACGGCGTGTTCGGTACCTCCAATATATAAATCTACCTGATTCCAGTAAGCCGCTTTTTCTTTATTTACAAACTCTTCGGCATTTTGGGCATCCATATAACGGGCAAAATACCACGAAGACCCTGCCCAACCAGGCATCGTAGTCAACTCGTAAGGGTATTTTCCTTGATACAGCCAGCCTTTGGCTCTACCCAAAGGAGGGTCTCCATCAGCTGTAGGCTTGTACTCGCTTATTTCGGGTAGAGTCAAAGGCAACTCTTCCTCTTTAATCATATAAGGCAGGTCATTTTTAAAATAAGCTGGTACAGGTTCTCCCCAATAACGTTGGCGGCTAAATACGGCATCACGCAAACGAAAGTTAACCTTGCCTTTACCAGTACCATCTGCTTCTGCTTTTTTAATCACTGCCTGAATAGCCTCCAGACAAGTCATTCCGTTCAAAAAGCCTGAATTAATCATGACATCGTCTTTGGTAGCGTTCGCCTCCAACACTTCGCCTTTTTCATCCAACCGAGTACTTTTTACTACGGCAGTTACTGGCAGGTCAAAATGACGGGCAAAACGGAAGTCGCGTTCATCGCCTCCTGGTACCGCCATTACTACACCAGTACCATACCCAGCCAATACATAATCGGCTACCCACAAGGGGGCTTTTTCGCCCGAAATAGGGTTAATTACATACGAACCAGTAAATACACCAGACACTCGCTTCACCTCACTTTGGCGTTCACGTTCCGAACGGTTTTTAGCCATTTCTACATAAGCCTCTACTTCGGTTTTTTGCTCAGGAGTAGTCAATTGTGCCACCAAATCGTGCTCAGGAGCCATCACCATAAAGGTCACTCCGTAGATAGTGTCGGGGCGGGTAGTAAAACAGGTCAAAGTAATCTCCTGTCCATCTACTTTAAAGTCCATTTCAGCACCATGCGACTTACCAATCCAGTTACGTTGCATTTCTTTCAAAGGGTCAGACCATTCTATCTGGTCAAGTCCTTGCAACAAGCGGTCAGCGTACGCAGTAATGCGCATAGACCATTGCTTCATCTTTTTGCGTTCTACTGGGTGGCCACCACGTTCCGATACACCATCTTTTATTTCATCGTTTGCCAATACTGTTCCCAGGGCTGGACACCAGTTTACTACTGAGTCTGCCACATACGTCAGGCGGTATTGCAACGATATTTTATATTTTTCTTCTTCAGTAAAAGCCTTCCATTCTTCTGCTTTAAACTCAACCACATCTTCGTCGCAAGCCGCATTAATTGATTGATTGCCAGTTTGCTCAAAAGCCGTATACAAGGTCTCAATAGCTTCTGCTTTGTTGGTATCATAATTAAACCACGAGTTAAACAGTTGCATAAAGATCCACTGAGTCCATTGATAGTACTCAGGACTGGAAGTCTGTATTTCGCGACTCCAGTCAAAGCAAAATCCTAGTTTTGATAATTGACTTTTGAAAGTCGCAATGTTTTGCTCTGTAGTAACGGCAGGGTGTTGCCCTGTGTCAATGGCATGTTGTTCGGCAGGTAAACCAAATGAATCGAACCCCATAGGATGTAGCACATTAAACCCTTTCATTCTTTTATAACGTGCCATAATATCCGACGCAGTATAGCCGAGTGGATGCCCTATGTGCAAACCTTTGCCCGATGGGTAGGGAAACATGTCCAAAGTATAATATTTTGGCTTGTTATGGTCTACCTCTGTTTTGTAAACACTATTTTGTTGCCAGTATTCCTGCCATTTAGGTTCTATTTGTTTGGGATCGTACACCATTGGTTTTGAGCTTTTTCTTATATAGTAATAAGGTTTATACCTCCCACTATTTGGGAGAATTGATGCTGAGGTGATATGTTTGATGGGCAAAACCCTGGCACATCACCTATTGTTGCATTATACATTACCCCACAAAAGAGGATAATCTTTGTAAAAACTAAAGATTCGCTTACAAAATTAGAAATTTTTTGAAAGCAGTCATTAATCCTTTGCTATTATTGTAGTAAGCTTGGGCAAAAAAAAACTTTGGCGAGCCACAGAAAAAAAGAAGTTACGCAAGTAGTATTACTTATGAAATTAGCCACTGATTAGAAATTTTTTTGAGTATTAATACTTAACTTTTTAAACTATATGATATGTAAGTATAATAAAACCAAGATGGCTTGTGAGGCAAGTGCTTGTATAAGTTGTGTGTTTAATGATGAATCTTTGCCGTTTTGACTTGGATATAGATACTTAATTTTGTTACTTAAATTTTAATTATTTCAAGTTTAATATTTTTTTTAAAGCTAAAGATAGACAAAGGGTAGACAATACCTTGCAAAACTAAAAAAAAGCTATTTTGTTTGTATTCAAGGCTTTATAACTTCTTAAACAAATGATTATAATAATCTAAGGATTGTTTGTATAGGCTTTTTAGCTTGATAAATATTTTGTAATTTTGGGCTTTAAATTTAAATATTACACTAACCCTTAACTCTGCTATTAAAACAATGAATAAAGTCAAGAGCAGGCAGCAAATTGCCGAGGAGTATGGCGTTTGCCGCAAAACTTTGTACAATTGGTTAAAACAAGAGAATATAAAACTTAAACATCGACTTGTTTCTCCAAAAGAACAAAAAGAGATTTATGACAGGCTGGGGATGCCCAATGAGTTAAACTACGTTTAGTGGTTCGCAGCTATGTAAAGCATTGGAGAATCAACCAAAAAATGTAAGTTGTGTGGTTATTTTACTAAAGAATTTATCAGAAATATAAATAGCTTAACCCTAATCACATCAGGCACACACAACTAACTATTTTAAAAAGATCTTTTGTTCAATGGTTGAGCGAAAGATCTATATCTTGAGAAACGTTACTGTCATCAAAACACCAAATATTGCAGTTTGGCAGATAAAACTGTTTTGATATCACGGCATGTTTTGCTTTTTTATACCCTAAAGGAAACCAACACCCATTTTTTATTGCCTCCCAAATATCACTTCATTACTTTGTTGATAAAAGGTCAGTTTCTAACAATCTTTGAGAAATATATCAGTTAGAGGTGTTTGAATGGGATAGACTATTTTGATGATTAGCGCAATCTTGGGCAGGTTTTCTCAGGCTTACCCACCATTACCCGGTCTTACACGCTGTATTTACCTACCTTTGTATCAATCAATCTCTAAAACTCTTGAAAAAGCATAAAGTGTGATATACCTTCTTTATGCTAAGAGTGATTTTGAAGTGTAACAATGTTTAGCATAACGCAGGAGTAACTTTATAGTACAAGTTCATTTTAAAAGTATACTCACAAACAAAAAGCTGGCAGTTATTTATAGACTGCCAACTTTTTTTAAAATATTGTATTTTCAGTACCAGTTATGATCGAAAAAGTTGGTTAGTTGAACCCGGTAGTAGGGGTGAAACTGGCTATATACCTGACTCGATAAATAGTAGTTGTTTAAAACAAAAAGCCAGCGTAGTAACTGGCTTTTTGTATTTTGTCACCTGTGCTTTTCTTCACTTATTGATAAAGGTTTATTTTTAATTTTTGGTGGGCTATAAAGTAGCCGAGGAATGTAGTACGACTGCCCTCTTTATTGGCCTACAAAACCAAACCATTATACTTGGGATAATATTCCTTAGGAATGGTGAGAAATTAAATTACCATTCTTGAGGTAGAGGTTTTGTTTTGAGACGAGGCTATTTTTTGCGCCCATAGCAGCGCTACGGGTAATAAAAATAACGAAGTATCAAGGCGAAAAATCACCCCTCAGAGTGTAAATTTATTTTTGAACAATTCCTTAGGAATGGTGTAAAAATAAAGTTCTATAGTAACGCCAAAATATTTTGTTGGCAGGAGAGGCAAAAAAACGCGGCATAGCAGCGCTACGACAAGTTTTTTTAACGAATTCTGTCAGCGAAAGATGAGGTTAAGAATGTAAATTTATTTTGGTACCATTCCTTATATATTTTTTATGTGTATTCTTATTTTAGAGCTTGTTTAGCTTAGCAAAGCTTAAAAGCAAGTCTCCAATGCTATTTCTTTATCCACCAGCCTCTTTTTTTTGATCCCTTTAAAGACATGTTTAATCTATACTTAAACAAAAATGGTTTTGGGGATGGATTTTGACTAATAGCCTGAATACCAACATTAATCAACCGAAGCTACAGCTTTGCTGTGCTGAGCTCAGCAAAGCTAATCCTGTAAATCCTAAAACCGAGTCTATTTATAAATCCCGATTCACCGGGGCAGCTTGCTGTGACGAGCTCACCGCAGGTAATCACTTTAATCTTAGTATAATAAGAAAACCATTTATTAGAAATATACTACTGGCAATAACGCTTACCTCTGGCATGCTTGCTTGTAATTAACAGCAACAAGAGGTAAGTCTTCAGGTTGTATTAAGAAAGGCTAATATTGTGATTGATCTTAACCACGATAGGCTGATAAAGCTATCAAAGACAAGTAGTGGAACCTTGGCAATAAGTCTTTGTTTATGTGGGACGAGGAAAAAGTGGGGCAAGTATTTCTTGCGCACTTTGTAGAAGATGATCAATAGATCAAGATTTTAAACAGAGAAATCCCTATTCCTACCAAGTTTATCCCTTTTGTGAATGTAACCGTAACCGTTAAAATTGATTCATGCGATGAAGAAATAGGGTATATGATTGTAGATCAATGTGCGCCCCCGATGCCAAAAGTGGGTGGGCAAGCTATAATGTAAATCAATACTTTTTGTTTAGTCTGAGCTGATAATATGACCATAAAAAAAGCCGAACATTACATTCGGCTTTTGCATTTGGGTGAGTCAGTACTTTCTATTTTCTTCCTTTTTTATAATCTCTGGTATAGTCATAAGTTTGTTGCCCTCTGGCGTTCCAGCGATAAAGGTCAAACGGTGTTTCTTTTTTGTTATAAAGCGTTTGATAAAAGCGACTGGGGTATTGCTCCATTTTTTTACGGTTTCCACCTTTATAATAATAAGTCCAGCGCTTTATTTTTTGGTTGTATTGATACTCCCCTTTGATAGCTATTCTGCCGTTGTCATAAAAGAAATAATACATCCCATGCTTTGTCTTATGATACATCGGAATCACTTCTTTTATTTTCTGCCCATTACTGCCATCATAATAGCTAATCTTGGAGTTTTTTCGCCAACCCCGGTTATACTTTTCCTTGGTTAATAAGATGTACTTACGGTCAAATTTTTCCCAGGTGCTGTGTTTCATACCCATAAAAAAATAACCTTTTTCCCTGAGCTTTTTGTTGATTTGTTTACGGTATAAACCATGTAGTAAGTATAGTTTAGCTCCTTTTTTGCGGCGAGCCTTTATTTTTGCCCATTTATCTGAACGTATTCTGCGACGTTTGGCGTCATAATAATAAATTTCCTGTACATATTTATCGCGGTCTTGTTCCAATTCAGGCCATTCAGCCAAATACCTTACAATTTTCAGTTCATAACGTCTGGAACGATTTCGAACGTAGGTTTTTTTAGTACTATACCCAAACCAACGCTTTTTATCACGCTTTTTCTTTTTACGTTTCTTTTTTTTACGCTTCTTTTTAATCCCCAGTAGTTCGTCCTCTTCTGTATCCAGATCTATCTCTGGAATACTATCTGTTTCCAATATATCTTTTTTGTTAGGGGTAGGAGTTTGGGCTAAGGTGTAGGGAGCCACCCCTCCAAGTAATAAAGTAAAAATAAATGCAGAAATGAAGTACTTATATCGATACATGTGATGGTAAAAATTCTATAGTTTAAACTTTATAATACTTTGTGTGATCACTATACTCTATACGTGTTGAGGTACAAAATTATGGAAAAAATAATCCAGAAACGTGAATCCTTTTAAAATATATTTGGAGAAATATAACAAATTCAAGATGCGTTAAGCGTGTTAACTTATTCAAACACCAACAGTGAGCGTACTTAAGAGGAAACTTTTTAAGTGTTTTAATTATTGTATAAACCTTAATTTATCATTAAGCGAGACAAGTAAACTCTTTTGAATTATTCAGGACAAAATAGGGAGAAGTATTGCTTGATTTTTGTTATTTAAGAAGGTTAAATTTCAATATAAGTATTTCTATAAATTAACCAAATAAACATGCTAAGTGAACAAGTGTTTAAACGAAAAGCCTTTTCTTATATTTCTAAGTTTTTTGTAGTAGTAGCGTTTACCTTTAGCTTGTCAGTAGACCTAAGCTATGGCTCTAGAGAGTTATTCCCTGGTTATAATATTGTAATGTTTGCAATGATTATATTGGCGCTGATAATGGGAGTTTGGGAGGCAACCACTCCATTAGTAATTATACAAGGCAAGCAATTAAGTCTAAACTTAACACTATTTACAGGTAAACAAAATATAGACTTAACCAAGGTCATAGATATAAGCATAAACTCTCGTCAAACCTTCATGACCTTATCCGATGAAGAAGATACGACTTTGCGTATACCATTAAGCCTTATACAAGGCGCAGCCAACAGAGATAATCTGATTGATATTGTGAAAGAAGAATTAGAAGTTTAAACAGGGGGGGAAAAACAATGAAGTGGTTTATGCTCCAAACGTTTCAGGAGTTAAAAATTTATACAGGTCAATGTTAAAACGAGAGGGTTGCTCATACTGTAAAAAATGCCCTGCCTTATTGTATAGCACAAGCGTGCTTTCTATTATTTGCTCTGTTCCCTTCCTGGCAACTTGTTCACTGTCCAAATGAGGATGCAAAAACCTGTTAGGAATAAGTTGATCATCTTTTCCAAAAAACACAAGTGTAGGTAGAGTAAGCAGGGACAAAAGGTCAAATACAGGAGCCTGCACCATGCCTCTTGCCGAGTTGACTAATATTTGGTATAAATAAGGGTTAGAGGTAAGCGAAAAAAAATCCCTGTTTAAATCCTGTAGCTTTGTGATTTCCTGAGGTTCCAAATCATAAAAATAGTTCTTCAAATTGAGTACCCACCTAAGATATTGTGAGTTGGCTATTACCTGACCTGGAGTAAATTGTGAGAGCCATTGTTTTTCAGCGTCATTGAATGTCTCAAACCCGGCAGGAGCTACCAGTACCAAGCGTGAAAACAGCTTAGCATATTGCAAGGCAAGTGTAATAGCGATTTGCCCACCCATAGAATGCCCAATTAACACCACCTCTTTAAGCGAAAGTTTTTCTATAAATTGTCGAACCGTTTGCGCATAAAAATCTATAGAATAGGCATAGTCTTTTTTTGCCGAAAATCCGTGTCCTGGCAAATCCAAGGCAACACATCGGTAATATTTTTTGAGTACATGAATGTTATTCTCCCATACAGGTATATGACTAGCAAAACCATGCACAAATAGCAAGGTTTGTGTACCTTCGCCTATTGTTATGTAGGCCAGGTCAATATGATCACCCACTATTACTTTTTGTATGGGATAAGAATAACTCACCATTGTCTGTAATCAAAAATTAAAATAACTTCTCAGCAATCCGTAATTTGGCACTTCTTGCCCGGTTGTTTAACGCTATCTCCTCCTCTTGTGCCGTAATTATCTTGCGGTTTATGGCACGCAAAGGCTTAAGAACATTCCCATACATATCTTTTTCAGCTTCCCCTCTAAACCTACCTTTTTGGATATAATTTTTCACTGGACGATCTTCCAGCGAGTGATAAGACATGACCACTAGCCTACCTTGAGGCTTAAGTACCTCTGCAGCTTGCTCTAGCATTTCTTCCAGTACTTTTATTTCCTCATTTACCTCAATTCTGAGTGCCTGAAATACCTGAGCAAAAAACTTAAACTCTTTGCCTCTTGGGGCGTGCCTTTTTACCGCAGATTTTAGCTCTTCTACTGTATTAATAGCCGCATCTTGGCGAGCCCTCACTATAGTACTAGCCACTGTTTTGGCATTTTTTAGTTCGCCATACATGCCCAATACCTTATGCAGCTCCGATTCATTGTATTCATTCACTACATCTTGTGCAGTTACCTCAATGCTTTCGCTCATGCGCATGTCCAAATAAGCATCAAAACGAGTAGAAAATCCTCGTTCAGGGGTGTCTATTTGGTGTGAAGAAATACCCAAATCAGCCAGAATTCCATCTACCTTGCTTACTCCATACATTTTTAGGTACTTTTTCAGGTAGCGAAAGTTTGCCCTGATTAAGTAAAATCCTGGGTGATCAATTTCTTTAGCTTCTTGCTTGGCGTCAGCGTCCTGATCAAACGCATACAATTTCCCCTGTTCACTGAGTTGCTCTAGTATAGCCTTGGAGTGCCCACCACCACCAAAGGTTACATCTACATAAACACCGTCAGGGTTGATTGCCAGCCCTTCTATACATTCCTTCAACATGACAGGTTGGTGGTATTCGCTCATAATACTCTCATTATTTAATTTAAAAGCAAAGTTAGGCAAACTTAAGGAAAGATAGCAGGTAAGCTTGTATCATAATGCATTGCTTTATCGAACATATAGGCGGTTTGACACCCTCAGAGTTTTGTATTGTCTAAAATTTTTTGCCTTCTGAGGCAAAAAGAAGTATATTTAAGTAATACAATTACAATAATAAAATACGACTTATGAGACTCTATACTGGACAAACTGCCCCCCATTTTTCTACAAAAGACATTACCGACAAACTTATTTCAATCGATGGACATTTTAAAGGGGAAAAAATATTTTTAGCTTTTTTACGCAACACCAAGTGTCCTTTGTGTAGTTGGCATTTATACCGTTTATCATTGATTATGGACAAGCTGCGTGAGCAAAACCTTCGGGCTATAGTAGTATATGAATCACGCAAACAAATGTTTCTGAAAAGTACTTTCTTTAAAGATAACTTATTAAAACAACCAAACTTACACATCATATCTGATCCTGACCGAAAACTTTACGACATATATAAAGCCGAAATTTCACCAGAGAAATCTACCCTGGAGGCTTTAAAGGCCGCAGGACGTATGCAAGACATTGCAAATGCCGAAAAAAATGGGTTTACAGGAGATGCCCTGGAGCCTGGTACCCACCCTGATGCTATACCTGCCGATTTTTTGATTGATGAAGATTTAGTTATAAGGCATGCCCATTATGGCAATGACTCTGGTGATCATATTGCGCTTGAGTTAGTAGAATCGTTTGCGCAAAACAATACTGTGATAACGAAATGATACCAAAAAATGCATTGTTGGAATTCTTGTTCAACAATGCATTTTTTCTTTGGTGTTTTAATTGAAAATCCGGTCGTTGTTTACCCAACAAGCATGAAATCCAAGTGGCACCCGTTGAGGAAGCTTAATGCGGGCAAGTGGTGCATCTGTGATATTTTTAGCATCCAGAATGATTACCTCTGACAAGTCAGTACGAGCATCTGTTACAAAACTAATGACATAGCCATCATCTTCATCTTTAGCGTTCGGCTTAGGAATGAAAGGCGATTCGCTGCCCGATACCCCATCTCCATACCAATGAGTTTCTGCTGTTTGTTTTTGAGTGTCATACTTTACTATGCCGTCAAATCTCAGTTTTTCCGATAAGTCAAGGTGTTGGTTATAAGCAAAGCGTGACTTTCGCCCCAAGTATTGACTATTCATTAAAGGAAACTCTGTACTTCTATCATCTAAGGCATACTCCTTGGTTTGTCCCGTTTTCATATTAAAGTGATAACGGTACAAATGCGCATCTAAACGTAAGTAGGCATTTAGTTTCTCTTCTGGAGTAGCATTTGGTGGCAGTTTTTTTTGCGGAGTTGGTTCAGGGTTAATACAACAATCCATAATAATTTCATCGCCTTCTTCCCAAGCATTAATAGTATGATAAATATAGCAAGGTTTGGCTTCAAACCAACGCACCTGATCGGCAGTGCCAAAGCGAGGCAAAATGCCAAATCTGCTGGGTAGGTCACGCTGAAAAACAGGAGCAGCCTTTCCTTTACTCACCATTACATTCAAATCATAGATCAAAGGTAAATCCATCAAGATTGAATAATTTTCAGTAATAGCCATATCGTGTGGCACCCTTGGACCAGGGGTCTTTACTTTAGTAAAATGAGTTACTTTACCTGTGCCATCCACCACCCCATAAGCTATATAAGCTTTGGTAAGTTCATAATCAAAAAACATCATTTCATTACTGTGTTCGTCTACCTTTACATGTGCCATTGCTTTAGACTGTAACGTTCCTCCAAAACTTTCAACCCCTTTGGTTTCTAAGGTTACCGGGTCTATAGCATACAAGTCTCCGCACATATACCAACCTGCCAGCAATTTACCATTGTGGTAAGCCACTGCAGTATTGGCTGTATCTTTTAAAGGTACCCCCCTGTTCCACGGGCGATCTTTGTTTGCCGAAAAACGACCCATTAACCCCTGCCATAGCGACTTTTCGGCTTGAGTTTCTTCTTTAAAGTTGCTTGTACGTATCCAGCGGTTTCTATAAATAGCTTTTCCATTTTCTATCTGAATGGCATGCAGCATACCATCACCATCAAACCAATGGTAATGACCTTCGGGTTCAAACCGAGGATTGGGGCCATTACGTACATAAGTTCCATGAATGTCTTGCGGAATTTCACCTGTTACCTCAAGGTTATCTGCTACTATTTCTTCAAAAACAGGAGCATAAGGACCTAATAAGTAAGGATTGGCCATTTCCAAGGCATAATTCATTATATCATTCTTCATTGTGCAATAATTTTTAGTGAGTGTATTGTAAGGCACAAGCAAAAGCTCATTGCCTTTATTATTTTGTGCTAAACACCTACTACAAAGCTGGCAATTGTGGTAAAGCTTCCACCAATGTTGAGGATACCCACATTTTTAGCACCCTCCACCTGATAAGCTTCTGCTTGATTACTCACTTGTTTGTAGGCATCTAGTAGCATGCGTACACCAGTGGCCCCTACTGGGTGTCCTGCACCAATCAACCCTCCACTTGGATTTACTGGAATTGTTCCCCCAAGATTAAAAGAGCTGTTTTCTATCACTTTCCAGGCTTCACCAGGAGCAGCCAAGCCAAAATGCTCTAAGGCAACATATTCTGAGATAGTAAAACAATCGTGTGTTTCAATGGCATCAAGTACTTGAGGTGAGGGAAGGTTTGCTCTAGTAAGCGCCTCTTGAATAGTGTGGTGTAGGTGTGGAAAAGGATAAGCGCCTTGAGGTACTTTCTTTTGAAGTTTGTCCTGCAGTAGCATGGGAGCTGTTCTGTGCCCCCAACCTTTGATATAAGGGAGGCTTTCAAAACGAATGCCTCGTTGCTGAGCATATTTTCTAGCATAAGTTTCAGAAGCTAAAAATACAACTGCTGCTCCATCGGTTATCCTGCTGCAATCTGATTTTCGGATGCACCCCTCTATTACAGGGTTCAAGGTCGGGTCATTGCCAAAAACAGTAGATTCAAGTTTCCAATGTTGGGTTTGGGCAAGTGGGTTAAGCTGAGCGTTGGCATAATTATTTTGAGCAATTGCTGCCAAGTGTTCTTCCTTTAGCCCAAAATTATTTCGGTAATAGTCCGCAACCTCCGAAAACATAGCCACCCAAGGGTATTGAGCATTTTTAGCTTCTTGACCTACCCAGGCTGCTGCCCCCAAATAGTTAGCCGCAGTAGTGCCATCTACATTTCGCATCATTTCTACCCCTGCAACACACGCCAAGTCATACCATCCTGCTTCAATATCGCGCATAGCTGCTAACACAGCCATACTTCCTGATGCACAGGCTGCTTCGTGCCGAGCTGTTGGAATCCCCTCAAGGTCAGGGTGTATACTGGCAAACAGTCCCCCTAAGTGTCCCTGTCCACAAAACAATTCTCCCACAAAATTGCCTACATGAGCACATTGGATGTCACTCACTTTTAGTCGACTTTGATCCACTGCTACAACGAAAGCTTGTTTTAATATGTCATCAATACCTTTCCCTTCTCTATGCCAGTTGATAGCAAAGTTAGTTTGGGCACCATTTAATATATACACCTTGTGTTTCATTGATATGATGAGTTAGTGTTGAAGTAATAAAATGAACACAGTGTTCATTTTATTAACAATATAGATTTTTTAAATGATTTTGCAAAGCTATTACAAAGAAGAAGCGTATTACAAGCTGCACCAAAAGACAAGGATTATTTTCTGCCATCTTTTTGCTCGACAAATTCTTTTTATGATTTTTGTAGCACAATGAATGACACACTCAAAGAACAACAGCTGACTTATATTATTACCAAGGCAGAAGAGGTCTTTTTTATGAAAGGCTTTACTCATACTAACATTTCAGATATAAGTAAAGTCGCCAAGCGTAGCCGTACAACTATATATAGTTATTTCGAAACCAAAGAAAACTTGTACCTGGCTGTAATCTACCATTCCTTTTTAAAGTTTATCACAGTGTTAGAGCGGGTCAATGTAGAAGGGAAAAACGGATTGGAAAAAATACTGGCTTATAGTAAGGGGTACCTTGACTTTTGCCAACAATGCCCTAAACATCATCAAATCATACTAGACTACTATACATTGATTAAAACTAACCAATGGCGTGCTACCAATCAAATGACGTATGCTGGTAAAGTTCGAAAAATAGCTTTACGCCCTTTAAAAGTAATGATAACTGAAATTACAAATGGACAGCAAGACCATAGCATCACGTCAGAGTTGCCACCAGCTACTTTATTTATCAATATCTGGGCGCAATTGATAGGGATCACCCATTTATCTCAAAACCTGAAAAACCCTAATAGTTTTATTTTGTTAGATATAGAGCTAAAAGACTGGAGGCAAAACACTTTAAATATTATTCAAAACTTGCTCACCACAAAATAGAAGTAGGCATTAGGTGTAGACAACACCTAATGCCTATCATAAATTTATTAAAATAGACTGTACTTATTTATTCAAGCTTCGCATTACTTTGCCATACTCATGGTCAGAGCTAATCGTTTTAGCTACTTTTGTAAATTGTTTTTTGAGTACAGCATTATTGGCAGGCATTTTTTTTCCTACATTCACCAACACCTTAGCTTTTTCATGGTTGCTGTTAATCCCCATTGTTACATCAAGAATCGTTTTTAGTTGGAATTCACTCAACGGTGATTTAACCAATGCCTTTCTTAATATTTTACTCTTTTCATAGTCTGAGTTTATTTTCTTTACAGTATTGATAACGTTTACCATTTGTTGATCATTCAATGAGTTACTCACCAATATACTCCTGAGTACTTTACTTTTTTCATAATCAGAATTTATACTAATAGTAGAAACCAGCACTTTGTCCAAAGCTTTTTTACTAAGTGGCCTTTTAGATGTAATACTTCTTAACACTTTGCTTTTTTCATAGTCAGAATTTATTCCTATAGAAGCATCTATTACCTTTGCCATCAGTTGATCTGGTAAGTGTTGTTGCAAAGCCTTACGCAACGCTTTACTTTTTTCATAGTCAGAGTTGATATTTGCCACAGCTTTTACATAAGAAGAGGTCGTTTTCGCGTTTTGTAAAAACTTTTGGTGATTATTACGTAATATCTTGCCCTTATAATAATCAGACTTTATTTCTGTGCCTATTAGGTTCACAACATTTGTAAGTTCAGTGTTCTTTACTGGATGATTCCTTAGCAAATATTTAAAGTACTTATATTGAGCGTAGTCCTTTTCGAGTTGCTTAATTTCATCTAATACCGCACTAGTTCCTCCTTGTTTATAAAAACGAGCCACTCTAGACTCTGCTGCAAAACCACTTTCACGGATTAATTGAGGCAACTCATTTTCAAACCAGGTTCTTCCTTCTGGTTCATAACTTTTCTTTTTGCCTCGTACATAATAAGTATAAGTCAGTTTTCCCCCGGCTTCTGCCTTGATATATATTTCGTGGCTATTCTTTTTAAAACGAAAGTAGCCAAAATCAGAAATAGCAGCAATGCTTTTGTCATTATCGGCCAAGGTGATTTTACCCTCATAGTCAACAGTGATTTTATCACCGTTAGAGTTGTGCACATATTTATGTTTTTGCGAATATCCACATGTATATATAAAGGCAACCAATAATGTGGCTATGGACAGTTGGTAAATTGATTTCATGATATGATAAATTAAAATAGGTGTAGGTGTTTTAAAATTCACTATTTAGTTGGCACTACGAACGCTACCCGATCCACTGCTCTTGCTCATTATTTTAGATGGATTTCCTTTATACCTCACACTGCCCGATCCACTAATACGTGCAGTGATAGCATCTTTTACCTGTATACGTGCACTACCCGACCCACTTATTCTAACTGTAGCGGCTGTTGATGCCAATTCAAAAGCTCTAATGCTACCTGAGCCACTAATTTTAATAGACTGGTCATTTGCCTTGCCTGATATACGTAAACTCCCTGATCCTGAAATACTGGTCTTAAGATTTGTTACCGCTACTTGTGCTGTCAAGTTACCTGAGCCACTCACTGAAAGACTTAGTTGATTACCTTTTAAAGTTGATTTAGCAACTACCGAAGCCGATCCACCAATACCTATCTTATTTAAAGAACGGTAAGTAATCCATAGTTTTACATTTTTTCGACGTTTCCAGTTACGGTACCCCTTTTTCCATCTTATACGTAGCTTCCCATCCTCCACGTTAGTTTCTATTTGATTTAGCTCCACTCCGTTTGCTTCTATTCTTATCGATTCAGAACCTCCTTCACTAAGTTCTACCTTAGCTGCAAGACCAATACTTAAGCTATTAAAAGATCCTGGGGTACGGGTTTCAGTATTTTGGGCAGATAAATTAAAACTGAAAACCGCCAATAAGCACACAATTCCTAAAATTCTTAATTGATTTTTCATAAAATAATATGGGTTTAAATAGAATAAGTTTACCCCAATGACATAGAGCTAACCCAAAAGGTTGCAGTTATATAAACATCTCTGTTAGGGGAAGAGAAAGTGAGCGGTATGTAATAGGTATAAAAAATAAGTCCTGAGTTCTCAGTCCATATAGTAGGAATAGTCTTATGGATGAACGTAGTACTGAATATACTTCTAGAGACCTATAGCCCTTTACTAGCCAAGTATAGGTAAAACCACTAATTTAGTTTTTTTTGACGTAAGTGCTTGTAATTACTGACTAAAAGCCTACCTTTGCATTCACAAATTTCAAAGGGGATTTGTTTTACAGGAGTTGAAAAAGTGTAAAAAATGGAGCGGTAGAATTTACCGTTATTTTTTTGTTCAAGTTGTTGGATATTAAAAA
>NZ_CANLRP010000024.1 GCF_947493425.1 uncultured Microscilla sp.
CTCCCAACTAAAAAACTAAAACCTATGGCAGCCTGTAGAAGCTCCCGACTACGGACTCCCAACTAAAAAACTAAAACAATGTTTCAAAAAGAATTATTTAAAGATAAAGTAGCATTGGTGACAGGCGGGCGTAGCGGCATAGGCTATGCCATTAGTCAGATGATGCTAGAGCTAGGCGCCAAGGTAGTCATTGCTTCACGCAAAGAAGATTTACTAAAGCAAGCTGCCGAAGAACTGAGCCAATATGGTGAATGTAGTTACCTGGCTTGCGACATCCGCGAAAGCGACCAACGCACTGCACTGATGGAAAAAATAAAGGCAGATAATGGCAGGCTCGATATATTGGTAAACAATGCGGGAGGGCAGTTTCCGGCACCTGCCGAAACCATTAGCGAAAATGGTTGGGATGCGGTGATTAATAATAATTTAAACGGCACCTTTCACATGAGTAGTTTGATGGCACGCCACTTTTTTATTCCGCAAAAAGAAGGCTGTATCATCAACATCATTGCCAATATTTATAGAGGGTTCCCTTCTATGGTGCACACTGGAGCCGCACGTGCCGGGGTAGAAAATATGACCAAAACTTTGGCGGTAGAATGGGGCGATTATAACATCAGGGTAAATGCCATTGCCCCTGGTACTATAGAATCTTCAGGGTTAGACACTTACCCCAAGCCTGTGCAGGATATTTTGGGCGAAGCCAGAGCAGCAGTGCCCCTCAAGCGGTTTGGTACAGTCACCGAAATAGCCCACACCACTTGTTTTTTGGCAAGCCCATTGGCAAGCTATATCAGTGGGGTAAGCTTGTATGTAGATGGTGCCCAACACCTCAATGGTGGTGACCCCATGAAGCTGACCCGTTTGATGAGGGCGTTTACTAAAAGTCGGTAGTTGTTAGTCGGGAGTTAGTAGTCGGGAGTCGGGAGTTAGTAGTCAGGAGTTAGTAGTCAGGAGTTAGTGTGAAGCGATTAGTCGGGAGTCGGTAGTTAGTAGTCAGGAGTTAGCGTGAAGCGATTATTCGGGAGTTAGTAGTCGGGAGTCAGTAGTTAGTAGTCAGGAGTTAGTAGTCAGGAGTTAGCGCGAAACGGCTTTATCAATTTTCAATTATGAGAAAGGCTATCGACCATCGATTAAAGCGTACCAAGGACTTTGCAACCTACAAGAACTCCCGACTCCCAACTCCCGACTCCCGACTCCCAACTAACAACTAACAACTAAAAAAACTAAAAGTTATGAAAAATCACCTTGAAACCCACATAGAAGCCTTTTACCGCTGGGAAAAACAAAAAGCCCAGCAACCCTTTTTGCGGCAGCCTTACGGCAAACAGTGGAAAACCCTGACTTATGCTGAAGCAGGGCAAGAAGCTCGTCGCATGGTCAGTGCTTTGCAAGCAATGGGTTTGCAAAAAGGCGACCATGTAGGCATATTGTCTAAAAACTGTTACCACTGGATATTGACCGATTTGGCGCTCATGATGGGAGGATTTGTCTCAGTGCCATTTTATGCCAGTTTGCCCGCTGATCAACTCAAGGTAGTAGTAGAAAAAAGCCATATCAAAGCATTGTTTTTGGGCAAGCTGGAAGAGTGGGACGAAGATAAATCCTTGGTGTTGCCATCCGAACTTAAAGTGATCAGGTACCCACATTATGAGGGTAATGCCCGCATTGAAGAGGGAGAAGCCTGGACTGATTTGGTGGACAATCATGAGCCAATGCAGGGCGATCCTTTACCTGACCCAGACGATTTGTGGACCATACTATTTACTTCGGGCACTACCGGGCAGCCCAAAGGTGTGATGCATACTTATGGTAACCTGGCGCGGGTGTTTCAAGCTGAGTTTGACACCAATTGGATAGGCATAGCCAAGCTCAAAGCCCAGCGGTTTTTCTCGTTTTTGCCGCTCAATCACGTAGGCGAGCGAGTAGGCATAGAAGGCTCTTGTCTATATGTAGGTGGTACCATGTCGTTTGGCGAATCGATAGATACTTTTGCCCACAACCTACAGCAAACCCAACCCACAGTGTTTTTTGCGGTGCCTCGTATCTGGACTAAGTTTCAAATGGGGGTATTGAGCAAAATGCCACAGGAAAGGTTGGATTTACTGCTTAAAATTCCGATTGTATCGGGTTTTGTCAAAAAGAAAATAAGAAAAGCCCTGGGGATGGGCAGTGTCGAAGTAGTAGCAACAGGTGCCGCCATTACTCCCGAACATCTCAAACAATGGTTTTTAAAACTAGGGATTCGTTTGCGCGAAGCCTATGGAATGACCGAAGTGTGTGGCTCTATTACCAACACCCCCAAAGACAGCAACCGACCCGGTAGCGTAGGCAAGGTAATTCCACGTGCCGAGATTAAAATACACCCCGACACCGGCGAAGTACTCATGAAATCGCCTCACATGATGACAGGCTACTACAACGAACCCGAAAAAACTGCTGAAGTGCTCCAGGGCGAGTGGCTAAGCAGTGGCGATAAGGGGGTAATGGATGAAGATGGTTTTTTGCACATAGTGGGCAGGGTAAAAGACGCTTTTAAAACCTCTAAAGGTAAATACATTGTGCCTAACCCTTATGAAGAAGCCCTTGCCAACAATGATGTAATAGAACAAGTGTGTGTAGCTGGACTAGGACTGCCCAACCCTATAGTGTTGGTCAATTTGTCGGAAGTAGGGCAGGCAATTGAAAAAGAGAAGGTAGAAACAAGGCTAAGGGAAGATTTGAGTAAAATAAACGAAAGTTTGCCGGGTTTTCAGAAACTGGCAACTTTGGTGATTACTCAAGAAACCTGGAGCGAAGCCAATAATTTACTGACGCCTACGATGAAAATACGTCGAAGTGCAATTGACGAAAGGTATGCCACAAAGTATGAACAATGGTTCAACGGACGCAAGATGATTGTGTGGGAGTAAGTTGGGGGTAGTTTTTAGCCTCGACAAGGTGCTAGGGACTAGGTATAAGGTGCTAGGTACTCCTTGCTCTATAGGTATCTAATGAATTCATAGTATACTCACTTTCAATAGATTATAAACTTTTAGTTAGAAGCCGGAAAATGGTGACCAAGCTTGTCGCTTGAAGGTCTACAGACTAATCACTTATGACACTGAGTTGTAGTAGCTACTTGTGAAGCAAGGTGTAAAACCCAGTACCCAGTACCCAAGACCTAGTTCCTAATAAGGACTACTAACGAAATAACTAAAGAAAAAAAACAATGAAATCATATTATTTTACAGAAGAACACAACATGTTTCGCCAAAGCCTGCGCGATTTTTTGGCAAAAGAAGTAACCCCTCATATAGATGAATGGGAAGCTAAAGGCGAAATACCACGCGAAATATTTAAACGCTTTGGCGATATGGGCTACCTGGGCATAGCCTTGCCTGAAGCCCACGGGGGCACCGACCTTGATTATTTTTATTCGATCGTTTTTAACGAAGAAATGGCACGGATAAACTCAGGCGGCTTTGGGGCAGCTATAGGCGCCCACGCCTCGCTTGCCCTGGTACACATGAACGCTGAAGGCAACGAAGCCCAAAAGCAAAAGTACCTGGAGCCTGGCATCAAAGGTGAACTGATTGGTTGTCTAGCCATTAGCGAACCTTTTGGAGGGTCGGATGTGGCAGGCATGCGTACTACTGCGGTGCGTGAAGGTGACCATTATATCATCAATGGCTCTAAAACTTTTATAACAAATGGGGTAAGCAGCGACTTTATTGTAGCAGCAGTAAAAACCAATCCTGACGCAAAATCGGGGGGCATTAGCATGATGGTAATAGACCGCGATACGCCAGGCGTAACCGCCACCAAGCTCAACAAACTGGGCTGGAGAGCATCTGACACCGGCGAGATTGCGTTTAGTGATGTAAAAGTGCCTGTGACCAATTTGTTGGGGGGCGAAAACCAAGGCTTTTACTACATTATGCAGCACTTTGCCTTGGAGCGATTGATGTTGGCTATTGGTGGAATGGCTACCGCAGACTATGCTCTAGAGGTTACCCTTCAGTATATGAACGAGCGTGAAGCTTTTGGGCGAAAAATTAACCGTTTTCAAGCGTTGCGTCATCGTGTTGCTCAAATGGCAAGCGAGATAGAAATGAACCGGATGTTTATATACGCCATTGCTGACCGCTACCAACAGGGCGACTATGTAGTAAAAGAGGCGGCAATGGCAAAACTGTTGGGTACTCAACTAAGCGACCGGGTGGTATACGATTGCTTGCAAATGTTTGGGGGCTATGGTTTTATGGAAGACTACCCACTGGCGCGTATGTACCGCGATAGCCGCCTGGGTACTATAGGTGGAGGTACCTCTGAAATTATGTGCGAAATTATCTCTAAAATGATGATAGATGACAAGGCTTATGAGAAGGCAACTAGTCTCAAGGTATGAGCTACAGGCTACAAGTATGCTGATTTTGCCTGAATAAGTAGTAGCAAATCTTTAACGCAGATGCTATAAAAACGCAATTAGTGATCAAGGGATAGCCTATGACTGGTTGTTTCCTAATCCTAATAATATATAAATTAAAATCAATCGCAATAAGAACTTGAAGCTTGTTGCTTGCTTCTTGTTGCTAAAAAAAATAGAAATATGAAATCAAATCACTTTACCGAAGAACACGAAATGTTTCGCGAAAGCCTCCGGGCATTTTTAGATAAAGAAGCACGCCCTTATATAGATCAGTGGGAAGAAGAACGGCGTACTCCACGCGACATCTGGAAAAAAATGGGCGAACAAGGCTACCTGGGCTTGGGTTACCCCGAAGAATACGGAGGTTCAGGGCTAGACTTTTTCTATGATGTGGTTTTCAACGAAGAAATAGGCAGGCTCAATTCGGGCGGCTTTGCCATTACCCAACAGGTAACCCAATATATGTCGTCACCCTATATACTCAAGTATGGCTCCGATGAACTCAAGAAAAAATACTTGCCTGGCATTATCTCTGGCGACTTGGTGTCTTGCATTGCTATCTCCGAACCAGGAGCAGGGTCTGATGCCGCCAACATTCAAACCCGTGCCGTGCGTGAAGGTGACCATTACATTGTCAATGGGTCTAAAACCTTTATTACCAACGGAGTATACGGCGATTTTCTTGTTACTGTGGTAAAAACTAACCCCGAAGCTGGCTCTGCCGGGGTGAGCATGTTGGTCATAGACCGCAACGCTGAAGGAGTAACCGCTACCAAACTCAAAAAACTAGGCTGGCATTGTTCCGATACTGCCGAGTTGAGCTTTGCCGATGTAAAAGTGCCCGCCAGCAACCTGATTGGGCAAGAAGGACAAGGTTTTTATTATCTGATGAATGGGCTGCAGCTTGAGCGTTTGTGTGCAGTGCCTGCGGCGGTTTCGGCCATGGAAAACGCCATAGAAGTATCACTGCAGTATATGTCAGAGCGTCAGGCATTTGGCCGCCCCATCAACAAGTTTCAGGTATTACGCCACCGCATTGCCCAAATGTCGGCAGAAGTAACCGCACTAAAAGCCTTTAGTTACTACTGTTGCCAGCTATATGCCGATGGGGTGTACGACGTAAAACAGTGTTCGATGGCTAAACTATTGGTGACCGAAAAGGCAGAAGAAGTGGCTACCAAGTGTTTGCAGTTTTTTGGTGGGTATGGTTTTATGGAAGACTATCCCTTGGCGCGTATGTACCGCGACGTACGCGTGGGCACCATTGGAGGTGGTTCGTCAGAAATTATGCGTGAGATCATTGCCAAAATAGTGATAGACAGCGTGGGCTACAAGTCGGCACAAACCGATTATGCCCCACCCAAAGCCAAAAAAGCAAGCAATGGCAGTGCACCAGCTGCTCCTGCCAAAGAAGAGAGCGTAGGCTCTGCTGCCGAGATGCTGCCAGTGATTCAGAGCCAAGTAGAAAAAGTGTCGGCGTTGGGCAACACGGTCAAATTTAACTTTGGTGCCGAACAATTATTTATTGACGGCACTGGGGCTGCTAATACCGTATCAACAGACGACAGCGATGCAGATTGTACCGTGAGTGTGTCTTTTGCCGATTTTCAGGCGTTGATGCAGGGCAAGCTCAACCCAATGAATGCCGTCATGAGCGGGCAAATGCAAATAGATGGAGACATGGGTGTGGCAATGAAGCTGCAGTCTTTGTTTGGGTAGGGAATTAATAATTGCTTAATGGTTTTATGGTTAGCAAAGCTAATTGATGATATGAGCCGTTGCCTTTTTTGAGGCAGCGGTTTTTTGTTTTTATAAAAAATAAATATTCAAGCAACCCGATGAATGAGGGTGAGCAAAGCCCCTCCTGTTGTTACAAGCCAAAAGTATTTGTAGACTGTCACTTTTTGGGGCAAAATACCGTATACAAACCAGTAGTGATCAAATAATAAAATAAGATGAAAATAGCCTACCTTTCAAATATTGGACAAATACCCCTAATGTTTTACCCTCTAACATACCCATTGTATGCAAAACTTACCCCCACCTTTGATAGAAAAAGAAGCCCAACAACTCTGGAGCACTTATTCGCACAAGCACTCCCAGAAGTTTTGGCTAAAATATGAGCAATTGTTGGCAAACCAAAAAGCAAAGAACACGACTCGCCCCTTCAGGCTGTACACCTCCTCTTTAAAACTTTTATGGTTTCCCAGGGTTTTAGGATTTTTTTTAGTATTGTCTATTATATGCCTGGTTTCTTTGCTCACACTTACAGGGCTGTTGTTATTGGTGACATACCTGTTTTGGGCTTGGCTATACGTACGTTGGAACGACCATGTTTTTCAACTTGATGATGAAGGGATAATGGTATACAAAGCAAAAGTAGCGTATCAGAAAATTGCTTGGACAGCCATACAATCAATAGAGTTATCGGAGGAAGGAAAAGGCTATTATTTGAGAGTGGTCACTGATCAAGGAAGGGCAAATATCAGGGCTGCTTTGTCGCGAACCCAACGCACCCATTTGTGGAAAGACATAAAGCAATGTATGAATAAGAATGCGCCAAAAGAATAGAAATAATTGATTCGACTGATTGTACCAAGAAAGCACTTGTGCACGAACGACCATCAAATACCAATTTAACCTATTGTTTATGGGTGGTGGAGTGTATATTTAAAACACTGTATAAATATGAAGAATGCTACCCCTCAAAAACCATCAGCTGAGCAGCTATGGGCAAGCTACCAACCGGGCAAGGCAAACGAAGAGAATTTTTGGGCAAAGTATGAGGCGTTGTTGTAACAACCCGTTGCCTTGGTAAAAAACAATGCAAACAAGACCCTTGCTAAAACAGCGAAAAAAGTCTCCAATGCTGGCATTAATAAAAAAGCATACAACTTTTACCCTCGTTTAGAGATTCATTTATTTAGAATACTTTTCGTTATACTGGGGGGCATTTTTACCCTCGTTTTTAGTATACTGGAAAAGCCTGCTCCCAATGCCGACCAATTGGGCTATCAGGTAATGCTTGTATGTGGTATTTTTTTATTTGTGTTTTTGCCAATAAGCTTGTTGTTTAGGCTGCCTATATTTTCGCTCAAACCTTCAGGCGTTTATTTAAGCAAATCCTTTTTGGCAACCACTCATTATATAGCTTGGAGTAAGGTGGTTTCGGTAAGCATTAGAAAATATGATGGTTTGGGGAGTCATCTATTAGTAGTAAAAACCCTGGATCATAAAAATTATGATATAAGCTATAGCATTTCAAAACGAGCCCATCAACATCTTTCTACTTGGTTGGATCAACAGGCTATTCCGTTGATAGTAAACAATAACAGCCATTCCCGTTATAAAAATTAAAAGAACTTGTGCACGAACAACCACCAGCTGAGCAGCTGTGGGCTAAGGTAGGTTTTTCTTCGGCTGACTCCTTTATAGCGTATACCTCCTCTTTAAAATATTTATTGTTGTTTAAACCAAATTAATAAAGATCAAATGGAACCACTTACCTCACAAGAACAACAAGCCAATCGGTGATGGAAAACATACTTACCAAGTAGCAGTGATGAGTTTTGGAGAGAGTATGAGCAACTGCTAGATAAAACACAAAACCTCGTGGATTATGGTATAAAAAAAGTGTTTCGCCCAACTTTACAATCCTACTTAGAATGCTTACCCATCCCCGATACAAAAAATACTAAAAAAATGAGCTAAAATTGTTTCTTATCAAAGTACAATTTTTAGGCGTGGTATCCTGTCTTAATTCATCATCAATTGATCATCACTTGTACATAATTTCTTCTTGATTTTGCCAATGCAAAATCAAGAAGAAACCGTTGGAAATGGCTTGTTTTCAGTACGAATAAAAAGTGCCTTTCTGTCTCCATTTTTATACAATTTTTGATGATTTTTTTCAATTCCTTTGCTACAAAAACAATGTCACAAACCTAGGGTGAGTATGCGTAGGGGCTGTCAAATACTTAGTGAACCTTAACCAAACACAAACAAATGATGTTCAAACCCTTAATAATTCTACTTTTAGTAACGATCTCATGCATGAGTTGTAAGAAAAAAGAGGAAGACAGTTATATTGAAAAAATTTCTGGAGTACAATCAGCCCAAGTAGCGTTTAGTACAATCAACCAAGGCGATAAAGCATCGGTAAAGCTGCGTTTTGTGGCAAATAATGGTTGTGGCGAATTTAGCCGATTTGAAGAGACCTGGAGCGAAAACAAAACTACTTTAGATGTAAAAGTATACGTGCGTTACCCATCAGACCCCAATACTGTTTGTACCCAAGTGATTACCCCCCTTGACAAAATATATGAGTTTACTCCACCCGATTCGGGAACGTATACCATACGTTTTTTTGCTGGGGGCGCTTTTATTACCAAAACCATTATTGTGCGTTAGTATTGGTTGGTAGGGTGTACCTAGCCAGCCCACAATGATTTTATCATCGGCAACGTGACTACGTTGCCGATTTTTTTGTAAAAAAAATTGATTGATAATGTGTTGTTTTTCAGTGAGTTATGTTTTTGTAAAAGCTGTTTTAATGAAAAAGTAAAAGTTTTTTTGAAAAAAAAGTAGGGTGTCGGAAGGTTTATGCGGTGTAGAAGTAAACATTGAAAATCAATAAAGAAAAAACATGAAGACATTAAAATCAGTATTTACTTTCTTATTAGTCGTAAGCTTTTTTTATTCTTGTAAACAGCAAGACAGTGTGACCCCTAATACTTCAGGCGATGATGAGTTGATTAGCTCTATCCAATTGGCTGTAGACAAACAAACCATCAGCACCGAGGCACTGCCCACCAGTTCGCAATCAGAAGTAAGCCACGATTGTTCTCAGAGCGAGAGTTACGTAGCCACGGCTCAATTGGCGCCTGATTTGGGTTACCAGGTAACTATGCGACGCTCAAGAGGAGCCGATGCGGGCGAAGAGTCGGAAGCTTATTTTGACCTCAACGGAAGAAGACTGGAAGCAGGGAACGGAACGACAGGCAAAATGGGAAAAAAGGGTAAAAAAGGAAGAAAAAAACCACGTAGCAAAGACTGCTTTGAATTGGTATACCCAGTGTCGTTTACTATGCCCGACGGTAGCAATATTACAGTAGCCGACAAAGAAGGATGGAGCGCGGTTAAGGCTTGGCACGAGGCAAATCCTGACCTAAAAGAACGTGGTACATTGGTGTTTCCTGTAGACATTGCCTTTGAAGATGGTACCACCCAAACCATTAGCAACCAAGACGAAATGCAAGCCGCCAAAGCTACTTGTGGCGGTGGAATCACCAAATGTTTTGAATTTAGTTTTCCAGTAAATGTGACCATGCCCGACAACTCTACCATTACCCTCAATAGCAAAGGCGATCGCAGCTTGATCAAAGCCTGGCACGAAGCAAACCCTGATGTTGAAGGACGTGGTACATTGGTTTTTCCAGTAAACATTACCTACACCGACGGTACTACAGCTACCATCAACAATGAAGAAGAACTGCGTGCTGCCAAACAATCGTGCAAATAAGTGGCGAATTTAGTCAGTTCAAATAGTGTGATATAGTTTGAAAATTCCTAAATTCCTCAAAGCTTGTCTGGGTGTATGCCCAGACTTGCTTTTTTAAACTAAAAATTTTCAACCTCCAGTCAAAAACTATCATATATGCAAAAAAAGAGAATTAAACACTTTCAACCACCAACTACCATTTATTGGTTTAATAAACTGCTAAAAATCAGGGTGATATAAAACCTTAGAAACTGGAAGATCAGCGTCAACTTGTTGCTTGTTCCTTAAAGCTATATAAGCTCCCAACTAAAAACTTTCCTAACTTTGACAAAAGAAGAATTTAAAATTTGTTTTGACCGTTGGTTCGACGAAGTCCGCAACTACATTACCTACCGGTGTTGCGACGGAGAACTTGCCACCGACATTGCCCAGGAAGCTTTTATGAAAGTATGGGAAAAGGGAGTGGCTTTTCAGCAAAACCAAACCAAAGGCTTGCTGTACAAAATAGCCAACGAGCTGTGGATTTCGCAATACCGAAAATCAAAGTCGGAGAAGAAATACAAACTCTCGTTTTCGTTGAAAGTAAATGTAAGCGCCAGTCAGCGAAACGATACTGAAGACCAGATGTATTACGAAGAGCTAAAAACAAAGTACGAACAAGCAGTGAGTCAATTGCCCGAAAAGCAAAGGGTAGTTTTTTTACTAAGTCGAATGGAAAACCTTACCTACAAAGAGATTGCCCAACGCCTGGAGGTAAGTGCCAAAGCTGTAGAGAAACGGATGAATCTGGCATTAAAAGACCTTAGAAAAATTTTGAATCATGACAGATAAGAACAACGAACATAATTTGACTCCAGAGCAGGAAAAAGAACTTTTTTCTAACTTAGAACTGTCCTATTCAAGGTCTAAAAGCGATGTGTGGGATGCCCTGCAAGACAAAATAGACGCCCAACCACCCTCTACAATCCAACCTGTCAAAAATAGAAGCATAGGCAAGCGTCAGCGATTAGTATATTTGAGTGCAGCAGCATCTTTGTTGCTTGTATTAGGGTTAGGCTTATTCGCCCGCTTTTATACTACCCAGGTATCGGTAGCAGCAGGTGAGTTTGTGAGCCACACCTTGCCCGATGGCTCGATAATACACCTCAACGCCGCGTCTACTATAGCGTATGCCCCTTATTGGTGGCGGTTTGGCCGTAAAGTAAACCTGGAAGGCGAAGCATTTTTTGAAGTGCAAAAAGGAAAAAAATTCAGTGTACACTCCCGTTTGGGCACTACCCAGGTATTAGGCACCAGTTTTAATATATTGGCACGAGGCAATGCCTATGAGGTATTGTGCAAAACCGGCAAAGTAAGAGTGAGCAATCGCCAGAATAACCAAGTAATATTAACCCCCGGCGAATATACCAAGCTGCAAACCAGTGGTTTGAAAAAAGCCAACGACGCCAAGTCGCAAGAAGCAATGTTTGCCTGGCGTCTCAAAAAATTTGTGTACAATACCACCCCATTAGCAAAAGTATTTGAAGATCTGGAGCGACATTATAAGGTGAAAATTGCCCTCAAATTCGCCAAAGTAAATGAATATCATTATACTGGGCTTTTTAAACGCAGTGTAACCATTGACGAGGCCCTACAAATTATATGTTATAGCTTTGAGCTAAACTTTAAAAAGCAATCCAAAGGAGAGTATGTAGTTTTTGATAGGGAGTAAGGGGCAAGTCCTTGGATACTGATACATATTAGTGCGACAAGTCGTAAGTCCTTAGATACCGATGCTACACTCTATACTACCAATAACTAACAAGTTTATAAGCCGTAACTGCTTGTAGAGCAAGGTGTAAAACCCCAAAAACTAGTACCTAGAGCCTAGAACCTGGTAAAGGCTCTTGCCTAATTTGCAAATATGAGAAAAAGGATCGTCGTCCCGATTTGTTGGCTTTTTTTATGGGCTGCCGCCAAAGCCCAAGGTCAGACAGTGGTACTTAACTACAGCCAACAACCCCTCAACGAGGTATTGCTCGACCTCAACGACCGTTACAAAGTACAAGTTTCTATCAACGCTCACCTTTCGGCAAACTGTGTCATCAGCATCAAGCAAAGCTTCCCTACGATGGAGGCAGCTTTGCGGCAATTGGCTAAAAAGTGCAGGCTTAAACTCATCAAAATAAGCGACGTTTATACTTTCAGAAAAGACAAAACCGAGGTAAAACCTCCTCCCCAAAAAAAGCACATAGCAAAGAAAAAACACCCTCCCAAAAAATACATGTACCAAGGGCAGGTGGTGGAGCAAACATCGCTCGAACCTCTGCCCTTTAGCGTTGTACAATTAAATAAAGGCTATGTAGTAGCCGACCAAAACGGTCGTTTCTCATTCAAAACCCTCCAGCAAACCCAAGCCGTGAAATGCCAACACCTGGGCTATAAAGTCGCTGATACCCTATTGTTACCAGGAGGACGACTTCGATTGGTGCTTAAGCCCCAAATAGACCTTTTGCAAGAGGTAACCATCCACAGCACCAGCGAAACATGTGTGGCACGTTTGGGTAAAAACGCAGGGCGCATCAAGTTCAACGATTTAAGCAATTCGCTGGTGCCAGGGGCAAGCAACGATCTTATTTTCAACAATTTAAGACTTTATCCTGGCATTATGGCTTCGGGCGAATCTACCAGCGATTTTGTGATTTGGGGCGCCTACCCAGGGCAAAACCACGTGTTGTACGATGGCATCACCATGTTTAACAGTTGGGGCGTAAACGACGACATTGGCAGAGTAAACCCCTTTATGATAAAAAACCTAGAGGTATACAAAGGAGGCTATAATGTGCCTTACGGCGATAGGGTAGGTGGGGTAGTCCTGATCAACACCAAAGCAGGCAACCGCGACAAAGCCACAGCTGACATTAGCCTCAACAATCGCCTGGCAAACCTTTACCTCAGCGTGCCCTTGTTCAACCACAGCGCCTCTCTACAAATTGCCGGGCGTAAATCTTACTACCAATTGCTCGATTTGTCGGTGAGCCCCGTAGAAAACAAAGAAGTCATTATTCCAAATTATGATTATAGCGATCTTCATCTAAAGTTTTCCTCATCGTTTGCCAACCAAGACCAACTAGAGATCAGTTTGATTGCCAGCCGCGACAACTCCGAAGGAATTTTTAAAAGCAACCTGGCGGCAAGAAAAGACCTGGTAGAAGACGTAAATGTTCACTCTGAACAAATAGGTAGCTCGCTCAAGTACATTAAAAATTGGGGCAAGGGAGGGGGCGTTTCTACATTGGTACTTGCGCAAAGCAACTATAGCCCTGAGCTTACCTCTAACCACAGTTTACAAACCAACCTTTCTACCGAGCCCAAAGTAGTCAAGTCATTTACCTGGAGCAACCAAGTCGCCGAATATTCGGGCAGGCTCACCCATCAATGGGCATTGGGGCGTATCCATCAGCTAGAGCTCAATGCCGGAGTAGTAGCCAACGAAACAGTGCTTAAGTCTCAAAATCAAGACAAGGTATTGCAAGACACCAGTGCCTTGCAAACTCGCCTTACTTTTTATGCCCACGACCAACTACGGCTGAGTACCCGGCTACACCTACAGTTAGGCATCAAAGCCGATGTGCCACTTACTGGCAACCAGGTATATTGGCAGCCGCGCATCAATGCCCGGTATGACCTGGGGGCACACTATAATATTCATTTTGGTTGGGGCAAATACTACCAGTTTGTGGCAAAAAACACCATCATAGATGCTTTTGGCAACCAAACCGATATTTGGCAAGTAAGCGATGGAGTCAATGCACCTGTTACCGAGGCAGTGCACCATGTGCTGGGGGGCGCTTACCTTACCAAGGGTTTTGAGGCAAGCCTGGAGGGATACTACAAAACGTCTTCAGGCTTTAGGCGTTTTGTGATTCGGCGCAACGCGTCGCCCACCCAACTTCCCCTGGAGGCACGCAGCCTGGGGCTGGATGTATACATTAAAAAACGTTTTCGACGGCACGAGCTATGGCTTGCTTATTCGTGGGCGCGGGTAGAAGAACGCTTCAATAGAGGTGGTCAAACGTCTGACTACAGGCTTGCCCCTCAAAGCCAGCAACACGAATTGAAGGCAGCAGTGGTGCTCAACTTCAGCCCCTTTTATTTATCATTGACCAATGTCAACGGTTCGGGTTTTTCTAATAGCCCCCTGGAACGTGCCCAATCAGTATTTCAGCCGTACCACCGCACCGACATAGCCTTTCAATACCGTTTTCAATGGCAGCATACCTACTTTGAGGCAGGTTGTTCAATACTTAATTTTTTCAATCAAATCAACGTCCGTCTCAACCAATCGGTCAATGTGCCCAACGACAACACCATTGTCAATACCGTAGGCATACCCTTTACGCCCACAGTGTATTTGAATGCAAAGTTTTAAGAGAAGTAAACGTTTAGGTACAATACATTTGTTGGCATCATTGAGCCAAAAACTGTCCCTACCTAAAATCTGACCTTTCGCAGTGATTTTTTTGTTTTAATTGACAAGAATTACAATGTTGGTTTATGAATGCGTCAGCTAGATTCAGCCTTAGTTTGTTGCCGTTAAGAATCTGTGAAACGAAGCCGTAAAACCGAGGCTGCAGCTTTGCTGCGCCGAGCTCTGCCTTTTCGGCTAAACAGATCACTGTTTGAGCCGCAGGCGAGTTTGAGCTGTTTCGGCGTAGTGCAACAGATTTAGGCGAAACAAACTACAGCTGTGGGGTTTTTGGTTACTTTTTTACCTATAGAAAATCCATGATCCCGAACTTGATTCGGGGAAGTAACGGCTCATAGATACTCGAATCATTGCTTTTTATAAGCATATTTTGCTGAGTGTTATTTTTTCAACGGCTGGCGCACGCGTCCTCGCGTGTGTTCCTAAAACATCAAGATCAATAGGTGTTATTTACCAGTAAGTAATTTAAAGCCTTCAAGTGAAAAGTTAAGGCTCTGCCAACGTCTAACTTAAAACAAGCTCTAAAACTGTCCCTACCTAAAATTAACCTTTCTTTTGAACCACTTCCAGGTAAGCGCCAACCCAGTAATGCTTAAACTAGTTCCACCTAATAGCAGTATCATCATGACAATGTCCCAAAGAGGCCTCCTAAAAAACAAGGAAGGAAAATCCAGGCTATGTAATCCATGATATACCCACCGATTTATGCGGCTGGTATTTTCATATTTCATGGCCACCTTCGCAGTTTTAGGGTTGATATAGTAAGTAGTATTAGAGCGATCAGCAAGGTCTACTTTTAGCACTGGCAGAGGCTTAGTGCGCTGCTTGTTATAATAGTAAGCATCATAATCAGTCAACTCTCGAACTCGCAAGATTTTTACTTTAGGATGAAGGGCTTGTACTTGCTGGACGTAAGACCGATTATCTAAATGTTCAAGCAGTGTATACGTGCCATCACAAGGCAGTAATTTGCTCGTGCCATCTGCCATCTTTAGCTGATAGTAAGGCTTTCCGGCAAAACAGGTCAGTGTTAACTCACTGACCTTTTCCTCTATGTTGGCTATAGCCTTATTTGGGCTTACGCTAAACAGTTCAGGGCTCAGTTTCCCACCTTGCCACACTTCCTTTGCTTCACTACTCAGGCTATTCGATGGACTCCATTTCCAGGGGTTCATAGAAAAAAGACCGCTCAATATCCAGGTAAAGGTAAACAAGCCAAACACAAATCCAGTATAATGATGCCACTTAAACCAAACCTTTTTGTAAGGACTAAACGCCCACTTATTCCCCTTTTTTCGTCTTACTCGGATAATACCCATGTACAACCCTGTCAAACACATCACCACACCCACAAGACTAAGAGCCACTATCACATCACGCCACAATTGGGCATGAATTCGTAAGCTTTTGAAATAAATCCAATGCGGAATAGGGCCAAGCCAAGCCCATATTTTATCAGCAGTGTTGAGTTTTTGAAAAAGTTGCCCAGTAATAGAAGACACATAACATACAGTACCTTTATCATCGTCTAAATACACCCGATAAGCAGGTAGATAAGGTAAAAAACGGGTACGGGGTGTCCACTGATCTAATGTAGTCATTTTTTCAACATGAGCTATCTTGACTTTATTCCCCATAAAGCGACTGACAATGTTTTTCGCCTCGTTTTTGCTAAAAGCTGGCACTTTTTTACCTGTATTGGCAAAGAAGCAGTAAAACTTCCCTTGCTTATCCTGCAATCTATAAATTGGTCTGCCTCCTATCGAGACTACGCTGATAGACTCCCAGCTATGGTTTACGAGGTTGTGTTTCAGGTATAACTCCTGAGGAGTCACCCAGTCCTTTGATGGTGCGATGCCTTCGGCGCGTGCTAAAGCTTCTGTTTTGTTGAGATAAGGAAAACCCTTATACATCATTACAAAGCCCGAAAGAAACCAAAAAAGAAACAATAAGCTCAGGGCAAAACCAGTATAGCGGTGTACCCAGAGTATTTTTTTGGTCAGTTTTTTCATCCTGTTTTTAGCCATCACCACTTATAGTCTGTATCGGATGGTCAGTAAATAATTTCTGGTAAGCCCTGGGAAAAACTGATTACCATAAATAGCATCTCGGAAATAGATTTGGTCGGTAATATTGTTTATATTTAACCTTATTTCTCCTTTCCCAAAATTATAAAAGATGCTACCATCCAATATGGTATAAGCAGGTAGTGCATAAGTGTTGTTGGCAGCGGTGAAGTTTTTACCCGTATGGTAAAGCCCTGCGCTTATCCCAAATCCTCGTAGTAAACCCTTGGGTATCTCGTAGTTTGCCCAGAAATTGGCCAAGTGATCTGGAGCATAAGCAATGCGATTGCCTGCCAAAGGATTCGTTGCATCTCCTTCAAACTCCCTGATACTAATATCAGTATAGGCATACCCTGCATTAATGGTAAAACCATCCAGAGGAGAAGCATTCACTTCTATTTCTACTCCTTTAGAATCAGCTGAACCTACCTGGCGAAACACACCACCCCCCAGATTTTCTACAATATTGTTTTTACGCAGGTAAAAGCCCGAAAGGGTCATTGTAAGGTAAGTACTGAGGTAGTAACGGCTCCCTATTTCGGCCTGAAAACCTGTCTCAGGATCAAAGACCTGCCCATCGCCAGTGATTCTACGGGAAGGCTTAAAATAAGTAGAGTATCCGCTGAATATGGAAAATTGTTCAATGGGCTCATAAACCAACCCTGCACGATACGTAAGTGCTTGTGAAGGAATGTTGGTTTTTTCACCCTCAGAAATTACATTGCGGCTGACATCTACCTCATCATCAAAGTAAGTCCCGTTAAAAATGTCATACCTTAAACCAATCAATGCTTTCAGGTGATTACCGATGTTGAGCCAATCTTGCACGTAAATTCCATGTACGTTTTCTAACTTTGCCTGGTAGCGGGTATCTCGATGATCAATATAGCCCTGATTCAATATCGGATTTTGTACGGCAACTGTGGTAAATTTACCTTCACCAAATATATCACCTCGGTACGTTTTTCGATCCATGAGGCTAATTGAATAACCTACCAATAGCTTCTGCTCTATGTTACCAATACTAAAATCATGGGTAAGCTCCAATTGGTTTTGTAGTGGCTTGGTGCGGTGATTGAAATAAAATGGGAAAGAACGCGTAAGCGAATCCTGGGTGGCATTGAAAGTGAGTTCCTCGGTAGAGAAGTAATCTATGTCATCCCAATAGTATGAAAGTTGGTTAGAAATTTTGGTGCTTTTAGACAATTGCTTTACATAACGTACTTGAAAATCATAACGGGTATGATTAAGGAAATCCTGTGGGTCATTATATCGATTATTAATGTTCATACCAGGCACCAGTGAGCCATTTTCCAATACAGGCAAACCAGTATCAGTATCATAGGTATCTTTATTTAAACCCATTCTGATGTCTAATATTTCACCATCGCGAGGGCGGTATTGGACAGCGGCATAAAAATTATTAGTATTGGTGCCATAGTCGCGAAAACCATCCGACTCTGAAAGCCCAAAATCAACACGATATGACCACTTAGAATTAATGGGACCTCCCGCCCCAGCTTGTAACCTTCGGGTATTGAAGCTACCATAAGCAGCTGAGAAATCGGCTGTAAACACAGGACTAGGCTGATTTCTTACGATGTTGATGACTCCTCCCAAGGCCGAATGTCCGAAAAGTACAGAGGCCGGACCTTTCAATACTTCTATACGTTCTACATTAGCCAGGTTGGTACTGGGGGCACTTGTAGATATATTATGTCGTTCATCCCTTACCCCATCAGTAAGTAAGACAAAATTGTTGAATCCACGGATGTGAAAAGTCTGAAAGCCCCCATAGCGATTGATTGGGCGAACTCCAGGAGTACTTTTGACCGCTTCGCCCAAATCATCTACTCCACGTTGTACCATCAGTTGCTTAGACACAGTATTGGCTGTAATTGGCAAATATTTGAGCGGAACATCTATTTTGTTAAGGCTTTCACTTACCCACTCTCGTTTACCACGTACTTGTATTTCATTCAAGCGCGTGTTTTTTTCGCTCAGGTTCAAGTTTACTTCACTTGTAGCTCCAGCGGTGACTGTGACTTCTTGCTTAATGGTTTGGTAGCCAATTCTGGAAACAATCAGCTTGTAAGTACCCGTTGGAACATTGTCAATAGTAAACACTCCTAAACTATTGGTAGTGCTGCCCAGGTTGGCACCCTCCAGAAGCAAACTCACATAGTGAAGGTTGTTGCCTTCTTTCGTCTTAACGGTGCCCGAAATGGTTCCTGTATTTTGCTGGGAATAAGCGGAAAATGAGGTTAAAAGAATTAAAATCAAAAGGTAGCGCAGGCTATTCATCATTTGAGTTATATGTTTATGTTGTATAAAATATGTTTGCATTTTGATAGTATTATTCATCAGTTAGAGCTTGTTTAAAGCGGTCGTTTACAGGAGGTTTTATGATGAATTTTTGGATTAGGTGCGTCAAATTTTGAAGAACCGATGGCTAGAGCTATGCTGTGCCGAGTTTATAAATCCCGAACTTGTTTCGGGGCTCTGCCAACGGCTAAATTTGACAATATATAATTATAAAAGTCGCGTAAAAGACCTAATCAATGAACCGAGCCGAAGGCGAGCTCTGCCTTTTGGCTAATTTTAAACAAGCTCTTAATCGCCCAAAAGCAAATAGCCTCACGGTATTTTCAATTTGACATTGGGTACTTACTCTTCTTGTGTAATGAAGCCAGGGCAGAGAGTAGCAGTAGTGTGCTAAAACATTGCTTTAGCTGCAATTCACCAAGCCTGAAATATATGTTTGTAGCATTTTTCAGGATGCAAAACTAGCTAAATAATATACTAAATGCAACAGTGTTGTATATACAATATTGTTGCATTTTTAATGATATTTAGTTTGCCATCATTTATTTGGTGTGAAAAGGTAGCAGTATTGTGCTTTTCTAGTAGATATGGATGGTCGATTTTATCAAAAAGACCTAAACAGATGAAGTGATTTAAAGTTCAGTCCCTAGTACCTTAAATACTAAATACCTAACCCATTATTTCGGCGATTTTTGCCCACTGACTTTACTTAAAAAAACTTGCGTAGCTAAGGCTATGCGCGATTTTTGAAGTTCGTCAGAAAACAAAACTCATCCCAAATAATAGCGCATTTACTTAATGTTTAAGGTACTAGTCCCCCCCATAAACCCTGCTTACCCAAACCTTGAGCCGATCGGTATATTGGTAGTCCCTTGTTCCTTCGTGGATGAATTGATTACGGAGTGCATTCAAATCGCGGTCTTGTTTGCCCAATTGATCTGCTGCGGCAAAAAATTCAGAAATTTGACCTGTGTCAATCAAATACAATAAGTGCTTGAGCGAAGCAGGTTGGCTTGCTATACCATGTAGCAGATCGGCAATAGCCATGTGGGTACGATTGAGGCAACGAATGTGCGTGTCGCCGTCTTGCAAACAGTTTTGCAGGTGTTGGTAGTCAAAGTTGTCCGTTTTGCCTGTAGTACAAACTTCACAAGAGCAGGGAATCTTCTCATGTAGCAAGTCTTTGCCCAAATGCAATTGTTGGTGGAGGTAATCAAAATGATGACGAACAGTGCTCAATAGTTCGCTGGTTTGCTTGCCCCAAATAGCTATCTGAATGGTTTTAATGGCAGGCACATCGTTTAAGCTGATCAAAGCCTGACTTTGATCAGCCTTGAGTATGACCCCATTTTTCCAAAAAAGTTCTTCTTTGATCAGGTAATGTATTCGGCAAATAAACCGACTGAATATACCTTTAGGCATAAACTCATAATGGTATTCAAACCGCAAAACCTTTGACAAAGGTGGGGTGTTGTCGGGCAACACAACGGGGGCAGGCGCCAATACCGGAAGGCGTTCAGGCACAATGTATTCATTGGTGTTGTTCAGGCGAAAGACCAGCTCGAACCGCTCCATAATGCCTAACAAAAAATGATGTTTATCGTCGAAACAAGCCTCGTTCCAAACCTCGTCTAATCGCTTGTCAGTAAACTTGCCCTGTTCGAGAACCAAATAGTGGTCAAGCAGTTGATAAGCGGCTTTAGTAGCCCATTCGGGCTTAAGCACCACTGTATCTTTGAGTTCGGGAGCGTTTTTGAAGTGTAAAATTACTCCAATGTCGTGGAGTTGCTGCGCTAAAAAACGCGCATCTTCGCGGCTCAGCCCTTGTTCGTAGCAAACGCGCATATAGTCTTTATGCCCTATGTAATCATCTGGGTGGTTTTCCAGGGTTTCGCGTACCGCAAAACGATCTTTGTTCCATATTTCACGGGTGTTGGGCAATTTAAGCAGTTCATCTATCACCATTTGACGCAAAGTATCGATGCCTTCCCCTGTTTTACACGAGGTTTTGACAAAATCTATAATGTTAGGAAAAGCTTTGCGCCAGTTTTGGCGGTTAATGTCAGTGCGGTACTCATCTATCTTATTTTGCACTACAATAATGGGCGCTTTGTCTGATAACAGCGTAACAATATGGAGCCAATAATTAAATTTAGATTGGGCTTCGTCTTTGCGGGCGTCCCATACGAACACATACACCGAGTTTTTGGTCAGAAAAAATTGGTGGGTGCCATAGTTGATCTCCTGCCCGGCAAAATCCCAAATATTTGCCACAAAATCTACTGCCTTGTCTTCACGTTTTGCGTTGGGCAGCTTCCAATGCTTGATTTGGATGCCCTTGGTGCTTTCTCTGCCTTCCCGAAATTCATAGTTGGGTTGGCTGAGCGCTTCAGCAAGTTCGGTTTTGCCTACTTCGCCTACTCCCACAAAAATAAGCTTGGCTTCATTGAGTTCACGTTGTTTGATTTTTTTGTTCACCGACACCAAGTAGTTTTTTATACCTTCTAAGCCTTGCTTAAGTATTTCAGCGGGTATATTGTTAAGCATATTGCCACCCAGGTTCAAGGTTTTTAAAGCAGGCAAAGCCTTCAGCCAGGGCAAAGAAACCTGCTCGATTTGGTTGAACCTAAGATCTAGGTAAGTGAGTTGTTCTGCTGTACTATTGGGTATTATTTCAGTGATTTGATTGTAAGAGAGCCAAATTGTACGCAAACGATGGCACTTGGGAAGGACAAATGCCTGAGCAATTTTATTGTTCATGATACTTAGTCGCTTAAGCTGGTGCAGCCCCGTCAGAGCTTCTACATTGTTGAGCTGGTTGGTGTCTAAAAACAACTCCTCTAGTTGAGTAAGGGCGGCAATGGGTTCTATTTCAGTAATTTGATTGTGGCTTGCAAACAAGTAGGTGAGCTGGGGCAGGTTTTCTAATGCCTTAAGACTCATAAGTTGGTTGTGCCCTATATCCAGGCGTTTGAGCGCTTTCAGTTGCAACAAAGGTTGTAGGCTTTTGATGCTCCAGGGAGCTTCGCTGTTGCCTTGAGCAATGAATGTATGCAAGTGAGGAGGTAAATAAGCAGGTAGTTGGGTAAGGTGATTGGGGGCTTGAGTATTGCTGGAAAAAACCAAGGGCAACCTTTCTTCTACAACATCATTTATCCAATTGCTCGAAAAATTCAATACCCTTGTATGGATACATTTTGCCAACAACTTTAGTTCAGGCTCGTTACCCCTCAGCCCACAGTTGCCCAAGTCAAGCACTGGTTTTTTAAGTTCGATACTTTCAAGGATGAGTTGCTCAGCAAGTGTGCCCATAAACGTGGTTTTATTCAATTGGTTCAAGCATTTAGAGAGGCAATATAAACCTTAAACAAGTTCGGTAAAAAAAATACCAGGAAAAGATAGTAGGCAATGGGTGTGGCAGACACTTTTGGGGTAGACAAACCAGTTTACACCCATTAGGGTATGAAAAAGCCTAACTTTAGCTTACTTTTACGCCCTTGGTAATATTATAGCCAGGCAAGTAGTGACCGTATATCGCCTGTAAAAAATAAAGAAATATGATAGATAAACTGAAGCCTGAAAAGATCGAACAAAATATTTATAGAGGGGCAGCTTTTGGCACAGAAAAAGGAACCGTTTTTGGTGGTTTTGCTTTGGCGCAAGCCTTGTATGCCTGCGGAATGACCGTGCCCGAAGACCGTTCGTTGCACTCGCTCCATTCCTACTTTATTTTACCGGGCGATGCGACCGCTCCTATAGTATACGATATTGACCGTATCCGTGATGGTAGGAGCTTTACTACGCGTCGGGTGGTAGCCATTCAGCACGGCAGACCTATTTTTAACCTATCGGCATCGTTTCAAATCAAAGAAGAAGGCCTAAGCCACCAAGTGAGCAAACCAGAAGTGCCCACTCCCGAAAACTTTCGACCTACTTACGAACTGGCTGCTAAAGATGACTCTCCTGCCCGTTTTTGGGTCAATTATATTACCCAACAAATTCGTCCACTTGATTTTAGAATTGTACAACCCATCGACCGTGAACAGTTTCCAATAAAAAAACACGTATGGTTTAAGGCAGATCAAGCCTTAGGCGACGATTTGTTGTTGCATCAAACAGTATTGGCGTGCGCCTCTGACTATACTTTTTTGAGTTCTTCGCTAGAGCCTCACCTTAAGCAAAACCCCAAGCTTAAGTTTCGCCTTGCCACCATTGACCATTCGGTTTGGTTGCATCGCCCTTTTCGGGTAGACGAATGGCTTTTGTTTAGCCACGAAAGCCACAATGCGTATGGCGCAAGAGGATTCAACCAAGGACATATCTATGCCCAAGATGGTACTTTGGTAGCTTCGCTTACTCAAGAAAACCTCATGCGGGTAATGGAGTAATATGTTTTGCAAGGTGCCAAACTCTAGAGTTGGCACCTTGCTATGCCAATCTTCCTAAAGCTCATAAAAACTACCTCTCCTACAACACTAACCTTTCCCTCTTTTTTTTCGTTTTCTTTTATAATACAATAGCCCGCAGCATTCACTCGATCGCTTCTACAACCTCAAGAACTTTGACTAAAATTACTGTGGAGTATTGATAATAAATTAGGAGTGTACGAAGTCTTGTAATCATCTGATAATAAGTATTTTGCAAGGTTAAAGCGAACAAAAACAAGGTTGTTTTCACTTTTAAAAGGTGTTTTATACGCTCATTTTTGCTCTTTGCTAGGGCGACCACAAGGGTAGCCCCTACAATTAACACCTTGATTTATATGTAAATATTTGTATATCAAGGATTTTAAAAACTTCGTACACTCCTAATAATAAATAAGCAATCAAACTTATGGCAGATATTTTTAATTTAATCATTGTATTGGTGTCCAGCATTGCGGCTGTGGCGATAAGCATCTATTTTATTTTAAATGCCTTCAAATCCTTAGAAGATGGAGGAGGCATTTTAGTGCTTATTATTTCCTTGCCAATTGCCCTAACAATGTTTGTTGGAGGAGGAATGGGATTACTTTGGCTACTATCTCAGGTACCAGGCAATGCATTGATGGTGAGTATAGCCATTATTGTAATTGTCAGCGTAGCGTATTTGTTCAAGCAGAGCAAATTGAGTCTTGCCAACGTTTGGGCAAGCACAGTATCTACACTGGTGCAATCTGTCAAAGTTTTTTCCAAAATGCTCTTTTGGTTAGCTTTGGCTATAGGCATTGGCTGGCTTGCCCTTGTACTACTTGATTCATTTTGGAATACTACCGATACTATATCAATAGTATCGATATTGATATTTATTTTCAGTGCCTTATACTTGTTAAAGTTCAACTTCAATTTCAACTTTTTTTTAAAAAGAAAAGCCACTATACGGGCAGCCCCACCCAAGCAACCCACCTTGAACTCTATTGAGAAAAAAGCCAATCAATTATGGAAAAATGCTGAGCCTAAGAACGACTCCGAAGAGTTTTGGACACAATACGAAAGCTTGATTCAACAGGTGAAAAAAATGTAGGTTGAGTTGCCAAGTTCTGGGAACTGGGTTTTGGAGCTATTCATTGTCCACTGTCAACGGACAACGATAGAAGCTATCAACTTTAAAACTATCAAGTAAATTTATTTTTTTAGAAAAAACTTTTGTATATTTAATTCACTCATTTTAAAGCATTTAAGACTCATATTTGGGAACGTTGAAAAATAAATTGTAAAAAATACTCCAGTGCAAACCACCACCTTTGTATAGCTAATCAAACAAGTAAACTAATAAGGTGTATTTATGAGTAAGTTTAGTGAACCCATTTCTGACGAATATTGCGTAGAGCTGCTGGAAAGCAAGCAATACGATGCAATACTGAGGGAATATCAGGGTTACATCAGAGAGAAAGTAGAAGCTTACCTAAGGGGGTTTCCTTATTATAATCAATTCAAGGATGACTTTTTTCAGGAAGTATACCTACATTTGTACTCCAGCTCTTTGCCCAGCCCTTCATTTTTAAAAGCCTGTAAAAAAGGCATCTCCTTTAAGTTTTATCTGGCAAAATCTGTTCGTAACAAGCTCAATACACTATTGGCGCAGGAAAAAAACAAACGCGAAAAAATTGTTTCAGTTAACAACCTGTTTGGAAGCGAAGAAGAAGAACGCAACGACCGGAGCCACAACCTGATGCCCGACAAAAGTTATAAGAACCAAACCGAATCACAAGATTTATTGGGACAACTTAAAACAATGTTTGGAGACTTCCTTACTTCATTTTTGGCAACCTTTCCTAAAATTGGCTACAAACTTATTTTACTGTTAAAGCTTCAGGCAAGGGCTATCATTACCGAATTTGACTTGTTGAACTGCTTCCCTGGAATGAAAAGTCAGGACATGAAAAAGTTGCAGGAAGCCTTGGGTGAAGATACCGACTACCGACACAAAGAAGACCGTGATTTGTTTCACATCATTCATCCTTATTTTCAGAAATACCGCCAGGAAAAAGGGTCGCCTCAGGCGATTCAACGGTGGGTAAACCAACACATAAGCGGTGATAAGTATAAAAAGGGAATAATAGATGACCTGGAGATCAAAGATGGTGAACAGGTGTTTAGAATCAACGATAAAAAACTTTTTGCTGATTTTTTATATGAATACTTTAGTACCTCTAGCGATCATTCGACACAAGCTGCCAATACGGTCGAAGAAGAACCTGAGCCTAAGGTGATTGCCCTCAAGCCCAGAACAAGCGCTTCGGCAAAACGGCAAATCATAGGACGAAAATTTTCGCTTGCTGCATTAAGAATAGGTATTAGCTGATTAATTGAAAAAAGCAAAAACATTGAAAATGAAACGCAATTTAGCCATAAATAAAAAACCAAAAAAGCCCGACCCTGTAGCCCTTGACAAAGAGCTCAAGGAGGAGTTTTTTGATGGTGAGCATCTCAACGATGCCGGAACCACGCTGTATGTGGAGGCTATGCTTATTGATCGTCGCTCAGATTTGCCACAGGTAATGCAAGACCATGTAGCTCATTGTGCGGCTTGTCAGCGTGAAGTATATGAGTTTTACCAATTTATGCAAGACGAAGAGGTGAGTAACTCTTCGGTGCATGCTTTTCTTGATGAGTACAAACAGTCGCTTAAACCTGCAAGCATGGTAAGTAGGGGGTTAGGCAAACGGATCAGAAACATGGCTGCTGCTGTAGTAGTTTTAGGAACTATAGGTTGGTTCATGTTACAAAATCCGTCAAAGGCTGACCAATCGATGATTTCAAAAATAGAGACGCCTTTTGTCAACCAATCAATCAACGTGCAGTTTGACGAACTAGAGGTAAGCAATGAAGAAGCTAAAACCATTAAGCTAGAAGATGGTACCATTATAAATATTCCAGCCTATAGCTTTGTCGATAAAAAAGGGAAACCCATCAAGGGTAAAGTGAAAATTGAGTACAGGGAGTTACACAATACTGCAGACATTATAGCCAGTGGTATACCGCTAGAGCAAGATAGTCTTGGGGTTACCAACAACCTTGAGACTGCTGGAATGTTTGAGATTAGAGGCAAAAAAGGCAAAGAGTCTGTATACATAGCTCAAGGCAAAAACATTGATATTCAGTTTGCGTCTCGTCACGACGGTGATGGCTTCAATCATTATTACCTCGAAGATGGTACTCAACCATTGACCCTTAATTATTTGCGTACCAATCAGGCAGGCATTATTCCAGGGGCTTTTGCCCAAAGCAGCACTGCCAGAGTATCGCCCCAGTGGCAATGGATTGGAGCCTCAGCAATTACCTCCAAAATAATTGTAGAAAAACGTATACAAGAGGCAAAAACTTATAAAAAAGCCGACAAGCAACGCATAGATTCTCTGAAAGAAGTAATTGCTCAAATGAAGTCGCAACACCATACCGACTCGATAGCATACATTGAAAAACTGTTGGCACAACAAAAGAAAGACTTAGCGCAAGTATGGAAGGCAAAAGCAGACTATTTCCAGTTAGATTTTAACATAGAAAAAAACCCCCACCTGGAGTTTTTCAAAGATGTAGTTTGGCAATACATAGGAGAAAACAAAGAACAAAGCCCTACCAAACGCAACAGTTGGGTATTCAACGAAAAATGGGACGATATTAAATTGACAAGTCTTAAGTACCTTCCGGTGTCACTTACAGGGCACAAAGCAGCGGTGTTTTCGGTAAATTTCTCGCCTGATAGCAGGTATGTAGTATCCGCTTCGGCCGATGCTACTGCAAAAATATGGGACAATCAAGGAATGCTTGTGCAAACCCTTATAGGGCATAGCAAAGCTGTTACTAAGGCGTTGTTTTCTCCAGATGGACAAAAAGTGTTGACTGCTTCCGACGATTTTACGGCAAAGCTTTGGAATAAACAAGGCAGTTTGCTGGCAAATCTCAGCGGGCACAAAGGCAAAGTCTTGAGTATTGACTTTTCGGCAAATGGCAAGCTGATTTTAACCGCAGCAGCTGACAATACCATCAAATTATGGAACAACCAGGGGCGTTTGTTGCATACAATGCAGCATAAATATGCGCTCAAAGAAGCCCGGTTTACACCTAATAGCAAAAATGTGCTGAGCGTGTCTAAAAAAGGCCCAGTCAAGATTTGGTACATAGATGGCAAACTGCTACATACATTAGAAGGAGATCATAACTCTGTAGGGGTGTCTAAAGATAGCAAATATTTAGTAACCACTTCTGTAATATCAGAGACAGGTTCAGGGGTTTGGTCAAGCAATGGAGAACTATTACATAGCATCAAAGGGTCGGCTAATCAAGCTATATTTTCAAACGATGGCACCCATCTTATTACCATTGCCCATCGTACTGCGCACTTGTTTTCTATTTATCAGAAAGGAGTGCGTACCGTGTTGATTAAAAACATGGGAGGAAGCTATAAAGGCAAAGGGCATCTGCAAAAGATCAATAATATTCAGTTTTCACCTAGTCAGCATGCCATTGTTACAGCGTCTGACGATTACCTGGCAAAAATTTGGGATGGAAGTGGTAACTTTCGCTACAACCTAAGGGGGCATACCAATAAGGTAAACCACGCTACGTTTTCGCCCAATGGCTTGCATATAGCGACTGCTTCGGCAGACAACACCGTAAAACTTTGGGTAGAGACTTCTCAAAAAGACATTTACGAATTAGAATTGATCAAAGAAAGAAGGGTAGTAGAAACCAACGGCCGAAAGGTAGAAATAAGGGGTAAAAACTTTGTAACTATTGTAAGAAAAGCTACTTCAGACGAAATTCCTGAGGAACTTCAAACCAAAGGATTGGTACATAAGTCATTTACCCAAAACAAAGACTTGTCAGATATGATTGCCAAGTATGAGCAAGCCGTCAAACAAAAAGCCAACAAACAACGCGAATTAAAGGCAAAAAAACCTAAAGTAAGGGCTAAAGTGTTGAGGCGCTTTACAGTCAGGCGATTTGGCGTGTATGGTGTCCACCGAGTGTTCAAAATGGAAGAAAACATCATTTGTAAAGCCGAGTTTGACTTTGGGCCTGGGGTAGACCATCAAGACGAAAACATCAAAGTATACCTGATTACAGGTGAGCAAGGGACAGCAGTAGTGCCTTATACCCAAAGAAGTTGGCATCGTTTTCAGTTTGATCCAAATATGGCAAATAAATTGATTGCTATATTACCCAATGACCGCCTGGCAGTGATCGAAAAAAGGGAGTTTGCCAATATAGATGTCGACAAGGTAGATCAGGCAGGCAGTTATACTTTTAAATTGCACCCACGTCCTATACAGTCTAAGCAAGACCTGGACTTTGTGCTTAACTAAATTTGTAAACTTTTACTAAAACTATATATAATCCATACTATTTTAATGAGTACTTGTTTGAATACATTTTAAACAAGCACTTCACCAAAAACGGGCAGAAGCTTTCAGACTTTCTGCCCGTTTTTTTTATTGCCCACATTTTGGCTTCTCATACCTAAAATAGCACTATACCATTGGCATTTTTCATTCTTATTCTTGCTTACATCCAATCTGACTCAATACCCTTAAAAGTTCAATTGTTTTTTAATAATCTTCTGTTATATTTGCCGGCTATTTTTTTATAAATATTTGATAAATAGGTAGTTATACTGATATTACTGCTAACGTTACAAAATATAATTACTAAATGAAGTTACATTTTATTTACTTAAGAATCGATTACATCATCACCACAAAATTAATTGCAAGTATTTTACTGATTACCCAAGCGTTAGGTGTAGCACAAAACCCTATTGGTTGGCAAAAGCTAGGCAACAAAATTAAAGGAAGCCTAGGCAATGAAAATGCGGGCAAAACGGTGGCTATGTCTGCCGATGGTTTAACTGTAGTCATGGGGTCGCCCGACTACGACCAAAAAGGCAATGACCGGGGAAGGGTAGTGGTGTATGCCTGGAGTAAGGGTAAAAACGACTGGCAGCAAAAAGGCAAACCTATCATTGGCGAGGCTAGAGTAGACCAGGCTGGGCGAACCTTGGCTATATCGGGCAATGGTACACGGTTGATTGTAGGAGCACCAGGCAATGATGGCAATGGAGAGAGCAGCGGACACGCCAGGGTGTATCAATGGGATGATTTGACGCAAGCCTGGCAACAATTAGGTGCTGCTATAGAAGGCATACGCTTTGGCGACAGAGCTGGCTATTCGGTAGACATAGCTGCCAATGGCAATGTAGTGGCAGTGGCAGCAAGGCTCCACAATGGCAAAAACGGGAGCAATAGTGGGCATACCAGGTTGTTTGAATGGAACGAAACAAAGGAAAACTGGCAACTACTTGGCACTGCTATAGACGGAGAAGCGGCAAGCGATGGCGTATCTGATTATGCTATAGCCTTGTCGGCCAACGGGCAAAGGGTGGCTATAGGTGTAAGTGCCAACGATGGTGGTGGTACCAATAGTGGACATACCCGTATTTTTGAATGGGACAAAACAAGTAGCAACTGGCGACAATTGGGTGCTGACGTAGATGGTGCAGCCAGGGGCGATTTATCGGGCTATGCGGTAGACCTTTCGGCAGATGGAACAGTGGTAGCCATTGGTTCGCCTGCCAACGATGACCAAGGAAGCAACAGTGGGCATACTCGTATCTACAAGTGGAACGGTGCTTTATGGAAGCTTTTGGGCAGCCCTATTACCGGAGAAGCTGCCCGTGACAATGCTGGAGCAGCAGTGGCTTTATCGGCCAATGGCTTAACGGTGGTTGTGGGTGCTCCCGAAAACGATGGCAGTGGAGAAGATAGCGGGCAAGTGCGGGTGTATGAGTGGAGCAACACCGTGGCTGGTTGGGTGCAACTAGCGGGCGATATTGATGGCGATACCGCAGGAGACTTTTTAGGCAATTCGGTGGCAGTGTCGGCAGATGGCACTATAGTAACTACCGGGGTACCATTTAGCGATGACATAGGGCTCAATAATGGAGCATTACTGGTGTATAGATTGATGAACCCGGCTTTAGCTACTTCGTTTCACTCGTTCAAAGTACAACAAACAAATGCACAAATGGTGTCGCTAAGCTGGATAGTGACTGCTGCTCATTACCTGAAGGGTTTTATGATAGAAGCCAGCTATGATGGACATAGTTTCGACGCAGTAGGTTTTGTACCTATTCGCCAGGATGGACAGCCTTATTATCAGTATCAATTACCCACTTCCAGAGGAAAGTATTACCGCATTAGACAAATGAGTCAACAAGGAGGGGGGCAGGTATCTCAATGGCAAACGCTTACTGCTACTCCTTACGCCTATATTATGCAGTTATCGCCCAACCCTTGTCAAGGCAAGGTAAGCCTACGGGTAAACCTCCCAGGGAAAAGTTTTAAACTCATGGTATACAATCTACATGGGGTAGCATTGCTTAGTGCCCAAGGTGATTTGTTGGCGTTGAACCAACAGCTCAACAGTGGGTTAAGCCAATGGAAAAACGGCGTGTATCTTTGTCGAATAATTTCCCAAAAGCAAGTGATACAGCAAAGGTTAGTACTGTCAAGGTAAGCTCGCCTTTTTCCCTTGTAGGCTTTAATCGTTTTGCAGGGGAAATATTACCTATCCGTTTTTGTCATCGCTTTCGCTGATAAACACCTCATTAGTAGGACTTTCAAGGGTTTTGAGGTAGCTTTTCAAGGCAAACACATTAGACTTAAAAGCAAGTTTGCCCCAAGGAATATCGTTTAACTCAAATAGTTGAATTGCTACACTTTCTTCGTTTAAACTAAAATCAATATTTTCGAGGCGTGTTAAAAAATGTAACATGACCTGGTTTTTTTGCCGGGCAGTATACACCGAATGCAGGCGTATTATTTGACCACTTAGCCCCGTTTCTTCTGTAAGCTCACGCAAAGCGCCAGCGGTCACACTTTCGTTGAGCTCCATAAAACCCGCAGGCAAGTTCCAGTAGCCCTTGCGTGGTTCTATGCCTCTTTTACAAAGTAATACCTGTTGTTGGTAAACCGGCACACAACCTACTACCAGCAGTGGATTTTGGTAATGAATGGCATCACAGGCTTGGCAAGCATAGCGTACAAAGCTTTCTTGTTCTAAACGAAGGTGGACATCATCTGAACCACATTTACTGCAAAAGTTCATAGTGTATAATTTAAAGTAGGCGTTTATCGTTTCGCCAACCCCGCGAAAAAAACAGGCGGCCCTCCAGAGTATCTCAGCAATAAACAGGGTTGATTGACCATCAAAAGCCAACACATTAAACAATCTCTATATAATGCGATATACCCCCCGATTGGTCACCATCGAGCCAGCGCCAGCTAAACTCCAGCGTAAGCAAACCTGCGCCATTTTGTCCAATAGTACCCTCCGATTGCCCACTCATTAGTATGCCTGCCTGCGTAATGCATTGAAACCGCAACACTATTTGATTAGGAGCGGTTTGTTTGCCTACCAATACGCCTGTTTTTACCTCACCACCTTTATAGCTTCCGCGAATGGTGTCACCCTCTTGAAAGTAATGGAAAATAGTGTGAGCAGACGATAAGCCCGACTCATTGTGTGTAGTTACAAATCTTTTATTGTCTAAGTTGTAGCGCATCGTATGTTTATTTTTTAAATTGAGTAACTGTTATATCCAGGGTTTTTACTTGAAACAAAGGGTCTACAGCCCGGTTGGTACCCAGCCATTTTTGAAACTTCTCTGGTGTCGTTACTTTAAGCCCAGTAGCATGGTTAGATAACAGGGGCTTCTTGAATGCCTTTTTAGAAAACACAACAAATATACGATTAAACAATTGAGATTTGCCCCCGGTAGTCATTATATACTCCATAATCTCATCGGGAGTAGAGTTTTTGAAATAGTCGTAATGTTTCTCCGAAAACAGGGTATATGCCTGATCAGCTTTTACAGGCACAGCGTTTTCGTAAGACTCGTGCATGTTGGGGTAGGGCAGTAAGCGATATACCGTGCCCGACTCTTCCATAAATACGCTTAAATACCCTTTAGAGGCTGTTTTAAAGTGCATGTACAGTTCCTCACGGTTTTTAAACTGCTCGGTTTTACATTTGTCAGGGTTGTTATTACAATTCATTGTAAACACCTCAAAGTCAACCTTACTGTCTTTAATCTCACGGGCACTTCCTTTTATTTCACACATTAGCCACAGCTCTTGCCCTCCTTTGGGTTTTTCTCTTACTACCCATTCCATGGTTGTTTTTTTTGTTTTTACCCATTCACCCTTTACCATAGAGTTGGCAATGGTGTTCATTTTGGTATTGGTTTTTACCTTTTCACCTGTGATAATATTTTCTACATAGGTACTTGTTCCTTGCACAATTACCCGCCCGTAGGCTTTCTCAAGGGCGTTTATTTTTGCTTGGTCAACCGCCATTCGTTTTACCTCGCCTATACAGTAAGAGTCATTGAGTAAGATTTGTGATTTACCGCCCACCGCAATGACGCGTTGCGCCTGCAAACTGCTGGCTAGTGTGAGCAGTATCAGGGTAAAAAAAGCAGTATGTAAGTGATCGTTTTTCATTGTATGTAAGTTGTTTTAATGATGAACTTGTTTATTACCCAATAAAAAAAGGTTAGATCTATAAAAGTATCTAACCTCAATATTTAGTGAAAATATAGTGTAAAAGTGTATTGTTGGTTCAAATTTGCATTATTTTTTTATAAAATGGGCTTGGTTTTCCAGTGTATAAGGGGAATGTCCCCTGTAAGTTAAATAGCTTATCACAATAAAACCATTTAACTATTCCAACCATCTATTTAGTTCTTCTTTTTCAAGTCATTTACTTCTTTATGAATATCTTCTACTTCTTCCTTCAAAGCCTTCTTTACCTCTTCTTCTACAATCGCTGCGGCTTCTTTTTTGTTGTAAAACAACATTACTTGTACTTCAATATTTCCGTTTTCTACTTTAATACCGCGTCTTCTTTTCTTACGACGGACAATTTCGGTTACCTCACGGTAAATCTTGTAAGTAGGTTCTACATTACGCAAACGGGTAATAATTGTATTCTTGGCAGCAGTTACTACTTTAGTCACAGTTTCTGCTTTAGCTTTGGTGCGTTGGTTATTGGCTATAGACGTTTTTGCAATAGCAGTTAAGTTACTTTCCAGTTGTCCGGCAAGTTGAAGTTTGGCTACCTCCATTGCTTGCATATTGGCAGCTGCCTGTGAGCCTGCTACCCCGTTACCTGCCGCCCAAATATATTTTGCTTTACCGTAATCATCTTCACTTAGTTGTTTTCTCCACGAGCGATCCAGCAGTTTTTGCATAGGCAATGATCCTGGGAGAACTCTCCAACCTTCTTTTTTAAATTTACGAGCCTCTCTTCGAGCCATTTTTCCGGCCTTCACTTCACGTTTTTTCACTCGCTGAGCTTGTCCTTCATGCGTAAAAGCTATCAAAGACATCATAAAGATTATAGAGAATAGATGCGCTAATTTTTTCATAATGATTTAATCGGTTATGTGATTTTTACTACTAACAACGCTCCCTTCAGTATACGGTTTATCTTCTTATACATTCATACCCCATCTATATACAACCTACCGCTTTATGTAGATCAATACGAAAGGATTTAGAGGAGGGAAAGGCAACACAAAACAGGTGTTTTATTTGCCTTATGGTGTATACGTTGATGGGTAAGCAGATGGCTCAAAAAAGCCAGCTTTTTAACCGAAGCGAGTAGGGGCCTTTGTGAGCTTGTGGTGAGTTGATTTTTTGCCCAACACCAGCGAAGCGAGCAATTGGTTCGTAAACCCATGTTATTGTTGTTGTTTCACTTGTTTTGTCTAGAAGGGGGCTCACTTGTAGTTGGATAACCATTTCTTTTTTGTTATTTTGTAGTGATTGAAAAACCAAACCCTATAAAATTATGTCCTCCCATCATGTAGTGAGAGATGAGCAAGAGCCAGCCTTGTTTATCATAGAGCCCGAAGCCAGCAATCTGGAGTTTATCCAACAGTTGCTAGAGTGGAGCCCCACCCTGGTAGTGGTAGAGCAAGCCCTTGATCAAGTACTTCAGTGGGGCATCAAGATAGACGTAGTAGTATGCCAGGAGACCAGTTTTGAAAACATTCGTACGCAAACTACTAACCAATATCCTATAGAAATAATAGCAGTAAATGATAACTTGGTAGAGCATGGTTTGAAATACTTATACCACCGCAACCACGCATCAGTCAATATCATTACCCAATTTGATCAAGACTTGGTTAAACGCGATTTTCTGGAAAAAATGGATGTCATTGTGTTTAGTCACGAGTTTAAAGCCTTTTATGTAGCACAAGGTGCCTGGAAAAAGTGGGTCACAGCCGATACTCTCTTCAAAGTATTGCCAATTGCTACCGAAATTCCGCCTCAAACCGAAAACCTGATACCTTATGTCGATGTTGCGTACCAGCCCAACGAGCAATACCTTAAGCCTGCACATGAAGGTTTTATTCAGGTAAGTCATCCTGACCACCCTTTTTGGGTATTTGAGAAAGTAGGGGCATAAAGTGAACTTAAATAGTCTTTGTTGCCTTGGGGTAGTTTTGCTACCGCAACGTAGCCTGACTAATATCATACAGCCTAAGTGGGCTTTGTGTTTGGCGATAACTTACATTTACTTTTAAGATTGACTTTTAAGGCAATTATTTTTTAAGTAATCTTGCAAAAAAAATACTCCTGTTGAAGAAGTATACATACAACAACCCTTCATAAATTAGGTTAATTGGGCAAGATTATTAATAATATTTGTGTTATGAAAAGTTTATTCATCGAGTCAACTCCTTATACCCCTAAGGTATGGCTGGATACAGAAACTAATATTTTTGAAATATCAGGAGAGTCATACAGTGATGATACGGTGGCTTTTTTTGAGCCAATCATGGAGTGGTTGCAAGAGTTTTTGACCAAAAACACCCAGCCTATTGAGTTTAATTTTTGCATGAACTATCTCAATACTGGTACTTCTAAAAGGTTTGTGATGATCATTAGTATATTGGAAGACTACTATAAATCCTCTAAAGTGTGGACAGAGGTGAATTGGTTTGTGCATACTGACGATGCTGATATAATGACCATTGGAGAAGATTTTCAGGAATATTTTGAGACTATTCCTATAAATATAAAGTTTATCAGGGAGTAAAAGCATACACCCTGATAACTCATGACCCTTCTGTTAAGTAACGTGTTCGCCCCGTAAACGGGATTTCGGGCGTAGCCCTCAACAATAACCCCGATAAGAAATCTGAAGCTGTCCGATTCAGAATAAATTAGATTCGCAGAGCTTGAACTTCGTTCTGCGGTTCGCTTTACTGTCTTTCGTTACCCCGGCAGTTCCGCCGGGACTGTAAGTTTTTATTGCCCATAGCGCTGCCAAAGGCTAAATGCCTCAGTTAGTCGTGCGTATTTGTCCTAAAAACCAAAAACTTATTTTGAGCACGTTACTAAGTATATACCTCACAGTTGGGCAAGTATTGGCGAATCATTGCTAACGCCCCCTTAGACATCAAATTACCTTGATATACCAATTCTTTTAATTTAGGTAAACTCTCAAGTTTGGGCATTCCACCCAAAGGGTTGTGCGACAAGTCTAGTGCTATCAAGTTGCTCAATTGCTTAATTTCGGCAGGCAAGCACTGTAGTTGGTTATTACCTAGGTACAGTACCTTTAGCTTACTTAGTTTGAGTACCTCCATTGGGAACACACTAAACTGATTAGCAGATAAATTAAGCACCTCTAGTTGCGTAAAATGAGCAATATCAGGGGGGAGCTTTTCTAGTTGATTGTGTGCCAGGTTAAGCTGGGTTAAACCTTGAATAGGGAGTATTTCGGAAGGAAATTTATTGAGTTGAAGGCGGGTAAGGTATAACTTTTTTAACTGACTGATATAAGCTGTTTCCAGCCCATATTTTATGCATAAGTAAGGATGTTTTCTTAATTCCTGGCTTATCTCCTTGTTAAAGCCTATTTTTTGAGTTAAAATTAATTGAAAAGCAAGCTCTATGCTTGCATCACTTTTTAGCAAAGTCAATATTTTGCTATTGTTTTTCAAAGAAATCATAATTTTATATGTGCCTGTATGTCTTACTATGAAATTATATTTCATTATAACGACAAATAGCATACTAACTGTTTGAATTGGTTTTTTTTACTTTGTGGTTTGTTTAGTTTAGCTATTGTTAGCTACTATTCATACAGTACCATATCTATGCATAACACTGCGGCAAGAATCAATACCCTTACTGGCGCATCAGGGGGCACCGTTACCATTATCTGAAGCAGGTAGTTATCAGCACTGGTTAATAGCTCTTTGCTGGCTCCTGCCCACTTTTTACTAATGTTTGCCAAGGTTTGACTGCCTTCTAAAAACACAAATTCCTGGTCATTTGATTTGTTAATCATATAGATTACCTCATTGGCTGAGTTCAGCACCTCAAAGCTGTTTTTCGGTGTTTTTTGTGGCTGCACCTTGCCAATCAACTGATCTTCAGAACTATATACTTCAATGGGAGTAACATAAGGGTTTACAGTGGCTTTGCGTTTTATATAAAACAAGGTTTCTCCTGCGTTGTTGTTTATTTTCAGGTGAAAACTACTTCGGGTTTTGAAGGGGGTAAAACGAGTGATTTTAGTCAAAAAACTGAGGTTTTCTTCCTGGCAGGTCAGGATAAGCGCCTGTGTCCTGGGGTTGTACACATCATAATTATTGGCTGCTCTGAGCAAGCCCACTTGCTCTTCAATAAAAAACAAATTTTGATTTAAAACTTCGTGCATCTCTATGGCTTTCTTTTGTTTTGAGGGGGTAATATTACATAATTTTGACGAGAGCAAGCCCTTTTGTGCCTGTCTTATGCCAGTAAATAAATCTTTACTTTGCTCAAAATCATTACTTGTATGCCTATAATGTACTATTCAACCGTCTAAAGGCTTGTTATTTAAAAAGTAACATTTTATCTTGTGTAGCCGTTTGTTTACTGTAGAGCGAAGTTCTAATAAGTTTACCACAACATAGTGCCTGATGAGAATAAAAGTCGCTTCGTGAAAATTTGATAAAAATATTTATTTATTTTTTTTCTCAATATCAGGTTACCATTTTTTCTCGCGTAGTATTTAAACATAAGCGCTGCTTTTACATAATGAGAGATAGTGAAATAATAAAAAGGATTAAACAGGGAGATGAAAGTGCTTTAGATTATCTTTATAAGAAAAATTATAAGATGATGACACGCATGGTTCTAAATAATAATGGAACCGAGGAAGAAGCCAAGGATATTTACCAGGAGTCGGTGATTATTTTTTGGCAAAAAGCCACTAAACAAGATTTTGTGCTTACTTCCAAAATAAGTACTTTTATTTACAGTATTTGCCAAAACCTGTGGCGCAAAGAATTAGAGCGCAAGAGTAGGCTTTCCAATGAGGTGAAAGACGGCAAGGAATATAATACTTTTGATAAGGAAGAACGCGAACTTATTATACATAAATGTATTAATAGTTTGGGCGACACCTGCCGAAAGGTATTGATGTACTATTACTTTGATGGTATGTCAATGAGTAACATAGCAAAGAAACTTGGTTTTGCTAACTCTGACACCGCCAAAACCAAGAAATACAAATGCAAAAAAGAACTTGATGCATTGATAAAATCAAAATACAAAGCTACTGATTTTTTGGACTGACAAATGATGAACAAATATTTTTACTCAGACAAGATAGAGAACTACATTTTAGGCAATCTTTCCGAAAGTGAAAAAATTGCCTTCGAAGAACTGATTGAGCAAGACCCTGTATTAAAAAATGAGCTCGACCTGCAACAAGAAACGATTCAGTCGTTGCAAGACCAACGCAAGGCTCAGCTGAAACATCGCTTGAATAATATTCAGGTAGAACCAGTGTCTTATAGTCTTTCTCGCATCAATTTACTCGAAAGTGTACTTTTGGTAAGTATTGTGGCCACCACCATTACCTTATTTGCCCTTTTTTATGGAACAAAAAGCGATATTTCCGCCGAAAAAGCAGCTCCTGCCAGCTACTACAATGAGTTGAGCTTTGTTCCTTACATTAAACTAAAGCATACCCCAGTAGCCGAACAACACAAGAAAGAAAAAGTAGTCATTGCTACTATACCTTCTATTTCCCGAATCACCCAAACCCCTCAAAATAATTATCAAAATGCGTTGTTGAAAAAAATAAAACAAGAACAACAACTCAAAAAGAAAAATGCACCACGTGAGATAGAAGCTCGAAAAGAAGAGTCAAGTGGGAGTTCTGCTGCCGTTCCTCAAAACAAAGAGTTGCTCTATCAGTATTACAACGACGGCTTATTTTTAACCAATAGCGAGTCTAAAGGCTATCAAATACCTCTAGAGTCACACGGTATCACCAAGCACTATTTATATTACCAGGGCAAGGTATATGAATTAAAGCCTAACCAGGTAGAGCCTGTTCCTCCAAAACAAGTAACCGACCAGAAAATTATTGATCAGGTGAAAAAACGTAAACAAATGTTTTTTGGTGGAGATTAAAAGCGCACACACATTTAGTTAAAATTTATATATAACGATAAAGCCTTTTGAGTGAAATAGCTCAAAAGGCTTTTTGTTTTGTATTGCATAATATTTATGTATTTTTGGCGGCTCTCTTCATAAACATCTTTCTTGACGTTTTTAAATTGAGTAAAGAACCTCTGGTTGTTTTACCAAAAAATGAGATGAGTTCGTATACTAACCCTTAAAAACAGTTGGATAAAGTGGCAGCCAAAAACAAAAAAAATAACCGAAAACCACCAAAAAATAAATCTTCCAGACTACAACTTATCAATGTAGTAGTAAGCATTACTACTGCTTTGTTTATGTTGGGCTTATGTGGGCTATTGGTGCTCCAGACACATCAATTGGGACGTTTGATCAAAGAAAACCTGGAAGTGCAGGTTTTTTTGAAAAGAGGTACAACCGCTGCTCAACAACAACAAGTAAAGGAGAAGTTGTCCAGTAAAAGTTTTGTGTCAAAAAATAATCAACAACCTGCCATTACCTTTGTGTCAAAGGAAGAAGCTGCCCGACAATTGACTGAAAAAGTAGAAGAAAATTTTCAGGAGTTACTCAATGACAATCCATTGCATGATGCTTTTTTGCTAAAAATAAAGCCTGAGTTGTATGAAAAATCTGCCTTGAAAAAAATAAGGGCTGAGCTAGAGCGTATCCCTGAAGTGTACGAGGTAAGCATTGTAGAAAATATGATTAAAGAGATCAATGATAATGTAGCCAAGATAGGCTTGTTCTTTTTAGTGTTTGGTGGGTTTATTATGCTTACAGTGTTTATGTTGATTGATCATATTATCAAGATTTCATTGTTTGCCCAAAGATTGGTCATCAGAAGTATGCAATTGGTAGGAGCCACCGATGCTTTTATTCGCCAGCCCTTCATTAAGCAGTTTGCTGTTCAAGGAGGTGTGAGTGGTGCCTTGGCAAGTATACTTTTGTGGTTATTTTTGCAATACTTACAACTACAGGTCAAAGAGCTGGCAAGTTTATATTCTTTGAGCCACTTTGTAGTATTATCGCTGGGGTTGATTAGTTTGGGAGCATTGGTAGGGGTTTGGAGCACTTACCGGGCTACCAACAAGTATTTGCAAATGCCTTTAGATGCATTGTATTGATCAGTAGGCTTTGTAATAAATTCTGCAAAAATCAAGAATCATTGCTGAATGTTTTAGTAAGATACATTGTTTGCTCTTATATATTTGTTCAATGGTTTGTGTTGCCTTGGTTTTCTTTAACAATCATTGACTGGTTTGCGTTTAATAATTCAGACAGAGAGTTTAAAGACATCAAACCTTTAAGATATTATGAAGCGAATATTCCCAGTTTTTTCTCAGAAATTAAGCCTGACATTAGTCTTAGTTTCTTTTATGGCATTACCTACCTTGGGGCAACGAAAGCTACAGCAGTCGCGCCACACCCGGATACAAATGTCTGGCGTGATTTTGCATAAAGATTGGACAAAATCAACCCAAAGTTATTGCGCCCACAAATCCGACTATCTAGTGATTCGTACTGACAAGGGTAAAGAGATCGTGTTGCAAGGACATGGAAAAAATGTCAAGGGTAAGAAAATGCTTGCTTTTGCAGGTAAAAAGGTAGCAATTGACGGATATATTAAAATCAAAAATATAAAACCCGATCCCAATCAAATATCACAACGTCCGGTAAGTTATAATCCCATCACAGGTAAAAAGTCTGAATCTTTCTCCTGTAAGGTGTTTGTAGTACAAAATATCCGATTGAAATAAAACTTATAGTATTGTATCAATTATACAAAAGCCTGTGACCCATAAGTGATCACAGGCTTTTTTGTATATTTGTCTAACTGTTTTTTTAATTTAAGTTTTTTTAACAAGCCATAATTCAATTCTTTTAGTAGATTTGCAATTGATAATTTTGGGTGTGAGACTTGAGTTGGAAGCTTAAAAACCAAAACCTACCAGGTTTAAGGTGGGTCTTACACCCTTTTACACAAATATACATTGTATCGATAAATTAGCTTATTGAGATTATGGGAGAGAAAAAAGATCAGATGCCGTTTACCCGCGAAAACTATCTGTTAATGTTAGGTGGTATTGCTTTGTTAGTGATTGGTTACCTGGTAATGTCTGCTGATAAAACAGAGTTTGGCTTTGGTTTTATGGGGCTTACTTTTGGACCTATTTTAGTTTTTTTGGCGTTTATGGCACCTTTTGTCGCTATATTTTTCAATAAGAAAAAGAGCAAAAACCAGCGCGACGAAATGGCAATGAAAAAAGAAGCAGAAAAAACGAATCGTTAGACTCAATTTTTAGCAACCTGATCAAACACAACAACTTTTACTGTCTTTGTTTTAGGTCAGTCATTTCTTCTATTCCAACAAACTTTTTTCTGATTTATACTATAATATGACTATAGTACAAAACCTCATTTTGGCAATTATTGAGGGTATTACCGAATTTTTGCCCGTATCCTCCACAGGGCACATGATCATAGCATCTTCTGTTATGGGAATTAATGAAAACACTTTTGTAAAAACTTATGAAGTCTCTATCCAATTTGGAGCTATATTGTCAGTAGTGGTATTGTACTGGCGACGGTTTTTTCAAAGCCTGGATTTTTACTTTAAACTATTTGTAGCTTTTCTGCCTGCCGCGGTGATAGGTTTACTCTTAAACGACTACATAGATATGTTGCTTGAGAGTGTGATAGTAGTAGCGGTAATGCTGGTATTGGGAGGTGTTTTGCTGATCTTTGTAGACCGTTGGTTTACTTATGATCCTGACAAAGATCACGACGTTGAGTTAAAATATCCTACGGCGCTTAAAATTGGTTTTTTTCAATGTATTGCTATGATTCCGGGCACTTCTCGTTCGGCGGCTACTATTATAGGAGCCATGACCCAAAAACTTAACCGTAAGCAAGCAGCCGAGTTTTCATTCTTTTTGGCGGTGCCTACTATGCTTGCCGCAGCGGGTTATAAGCTGCTTAAAACCTACAAAGAAAGCCCTGCTGCCATTACCGAAAATATAGAAGCCTTGGTGATAGGCAATGTGGTGGCTTTTGTAGTCGCTATGTTGGCTATCAAGTTCTTTATTAGTTTCTTGACCAAGTACGGTTTTAAAGTATTTGGTTACTACCGTATTGTAGTAGGGTTGGCTATTCTTATTATGTGGGCAATGGGGGTAAAGCTACAGGTATAAAAAATGCCCCTGGGTATTATGGTATATTTCTAAGTATTGAATTTCGTTCATGAAAAAAACAAATCTTGACGAGTTGCTCTTCAAAGAAGGGGAGGTGCTGTTGTTAGACAAGCCTCTGGAGTGGACGTCGTTTGATGTAGTGGCAAAAGTAAGAAATCTAATTCGCAAGAAAGAAGGAAAGGTAAAGGTTGGACACGCTGGTACGCTTGACCCACTTGCTACTGGCTTGTTGATTTTATGTACTGGCAAAAAAACCAAAACCATTGAGGCATATCAAGCCCAGCAAAAAGAGTATACTGGAGAAATTACGTTGGGTGCTACTACCCCTTCGTTTGATGCAGAGACAGAAGTAGACCAAACTTTTGATATTGCTCATATTGACAAAAGTCTGATAAAAGAAACAGTACAGCGGTTTGTTGGAGATATTGACCAGATTCCTCCTATGTTTTCGGCAGTAAAAGTAGACGGCAAACGGCTGTACAAACACGCTCGCAAAGGACAAGTAGTGGAAATAGATCCTCGAAAAATAACCATTCACGCATTTGAAATTACTGATATTACTTTGCCTACACTCCGCTTTCGGGTAGTTTGTTCTAAAGGAACATATATAAGAAGCCTGGCGCGTGATTTTGGTAAAGCAATGAATGCCGGAGCATATTTATCTGAACTCAGACGAACCAAAATAGGCGATTTTGATGTCAATAATGCCTATACTGTAGAGGAATTTGCGACCTTATTTGAGCATTTGCAAACCCCTGAAAAGGGAGCATCTGATGCCAAAAACTAAACCTGTCCAGGTCTCGACTTTTACTAATGGTCAGATTATGTATATTTGTGGCAGTTTTTTGACAAGCAACCAATAGGGGTGTAAAGTACCCTTAAGACGTATCTTAATTTATATGAAAATACATAGGGGATTAGCCTCATTTACTCCCGGAGAATATACTATAGTAACCAGTGGTACTTTTGATGGTGTGCATGTAGGACATCAGAAAATTCTTGCTCGTATCAGAGAAATAAGTAGCAAAAGTAACGGCGAAACCGTTCTTATTACATTTTGGCCGCATCCCCGCATTGTGTTGTCTGATGGCAACACCGACCTTAAGTTGCTATCTACCATCAACGAAAAAGCCCGCTTGCTTGAAAAGCATGGAATTGATCATTTGGTAGTATTACCTTTTACCAAAGAGTTTTCTCAGCTGAGCCCTGATGCTTTTATCAAGCAGGTATATGTGCAGGGGGTAGGTACTCAAAAACTAGTCATTGGTTATGACCATCGTTTTGGCAAAAACCGAGAAGGAGGGTTTGACTACCTCAAAGAACACGCGTCGAGCTACGGTTTTGAAATTGAAGAAATTTCGCGACATGACATAGACGATGTGGTCATTAGCTCTACCAAGATACGTAATGCGCTTTTAGAAGGAAATATTGAAATTGCCAACCAATATCTGGGGTATGCTTATAGTATAGAAGGTAAAGTAATGCATGGTGATAAGATTGGACGAACGATGGGTTTTCCTACGGCTAATCTGAATATTCCTGAAACTTTTAAGTTGATTCCGGCGGATGGCATTTATGCTGTAGAGGCACTATTGGGCAATGAGCAACTTAAGGGCATGTTGTATATAGGCAATCGTCCCACTTTGTCAGGGGGAAGTCAGAGGCGTATAGAAGTAAACCTATTTGACTTTGACCGTGACATATACGACGAGTCTTTAAAGCTTTGCCTGGTAGCTAAAATCAGGGGAGACGAAAAATTGGACTCCTTAGAAGCGCTTAAGCTTAAACTGAAAGACGATGAGCGTAAATCACGGGCAGTTTTTGGAATATAAAACATATAAAAAAGGGTAACCACAATGGCTACCCTTTTTTATATATTGTACTGATGAGCGCAATTACTGCACCATCAAAGTGCGTGAAATTATTTGTTTAGGAGTGATTACCTTAAGCACATACGCGCCTTTGGGAAGTTTGCTCACATCTAAACCGCCTTCTAAGTCATTGCTGCGTACTTGTCTGAGTAATTTTTCAGCCACCAATTTACCTTTACTATTGTATAGTTCGGCTTTGGCAAGTTCGACGTTTAGTTTTTCTAAACGGATAGATACCTGACGACTTGTAGGATTAGGGTATATTTTGAGCAGTTGTTGTAATGCGCTACTAATGCCTACTGCAGAACTGGAAGTAGTAAAAGCCCAGCTATTTTTGCCGCTGATTCCAGCAAAAGAGATTCCACTTCCATTTTTGAAAGTGCCTGGGGCTGCTTCAACATAAAACTTGGTGCTGGTAGCCAGGTTGTTGGTAGGGTTAATGGTTACTGTAGCATTTGATACACTCACCTGACTGCTGGTAACATCAATGGTAGCTACTACGGCATCGTCTGTGTCTTTTTTGATAGTAATGTTGCCCGTCCCTTTTACTACATTTTCGTTGAAGGTCATTACCAGATTGGTAGCCACCGATATATTGGTTCCATTATTTGCTGGCAACAAAGTGTTGGCAATGGGAGCATTGGTGTTGTCACCATCGGTCACTGTAGCACTAAAAGCGCCTTTACCGTGCGTGCCTACTGCTACCAAACCATCTACCGACCTGGTCTTGATCATAGACACGGGTACATTACCTATTACGTCAGCGCTTACCTGAGTCCACGAAGTACTGGTACCATTGAGCGCTTTGGTAAAGTACAACCCAGTACTGGTACCTGCATAGTATAATTTACTTCCGGTAGCAGGTTTATGTATGGCAAGCCAACGTACCGAGGCTCCATTACCACTTCCGTCAGCATTTTCTTCCAGGTTACCACTTACATCTGTCCAGTTGCTGCCGCCATCGGTAGAGTGAAATACACTTTTTACTTTGTAGTTTGAGAAAGTTACAAACACATTATTAGCATCCTCTTCGTCTACAGCTATACAGCTCACGTGTGCTCCAGATGGAAACCCTTTACCAGTATAAATATTGGTACGGGTAGGAGCAGTGCCTGTATTGGCATTGGTTAGTTTGTATAACTGCCCATCGGTGGTGCCATAATACAATACATTGGCAGTACTTTTAGACACTGCCAGCACTGATATTTTTCCAGAGCCAATGGTGGCAGATGTGAGCTTTTCCCAGCCAGTAGCTTTGGTGCCGCTAAAATTCCATCCTGTATTGATAGATTCTACATCTTTATGTCTCCAAAGCTCGGTACCCGCTGGATAATACATGATTTTTTGATCATTTTTATCCAGTATAAAAGGGTTTACAAACAACTGCCCTGAAACATTGTAGCCCCCACTTGCAATACTTTCTTTTGAAGGGTGTACATGATTGTTAGAGGTGGGGTTTTGTGGATCGGTTCCCTCGATACGTGCTACCGACCCATTCTGAGTACTGATGTAACGAATATTCTTTCCAGCAACTATAGCAGTATAGCATCCGTCGCCCCCGCCTACTTCTTCGCCCCATATAGAAGTGCTTCCGGTAGCGTTTACCGACCAGTTGCCGTTGTCTTGAAAGCCCATGATCAATCGGTTGTCGCCGCTGGTAGTAGGATCGATGGCTATAGAGTAAGCCTGCGTAGTATAATATCCATTATTGAGGGTTGTCCAGGTAACAGGGTGAGGTTTGTTTCTTCCGGTAGGAGTACCATCAGTGGCTGTGATATCTCCTTTGCTTACGCCTCCATCGTGTCCACACAATGCCTCAGTATTACTGTTGGGCATAAATATAAAAGAGTGTATGTCGGGGTGGTGGTTGGGGTAACGGCTAATATTATTGTCAGGGGAGTAACCACCTATCCATCGAGAGTTACCCGTATTGTTGGTGTTTACTGCAGTGGCAAAACCATCACTAGAGCGATAAAGACTGGTACCTCCAATAAAGACATAGTTTTCATTGTCTGGTTTTACTGCCATGATCATGTTATAAGATCCTTGGGTATTGAGGTTGCCCACATTACCTCCTACAGCAGGTAAGTTTCCTGAACGGTCTGTCCAACTTGGACCGCTTGCATCGTATTTATAAAGCTTATAAGCTTTAGCTTGGTTGGATACAAAAAACCAAACTATGTTGGAATTAGAAGGGGCAATGGCTACCTCTATACGTTCCCACGAAGTGGGCATAGAGCCGGGAGAGTTTATTTTAGTCCAGGTAATACCATCAGTAGATGTAAAAAATCCTTTGTTGGTACCTGAGCTGTGGGTGCCTGCATAGTATACCTTAGAAGAAGCTCCTGTTTTGAGCACGTCCATTTGGGTCAAATCTATGGTAAAACTAGCTGTCGCGTCTAATACTTGAGTCCATGAAGTACCCCCATCCGTAGAGCGGTAAATTCCTTTGAAATTAGCAACCAATACTGCACTGTTGATGGGGTCTATTACAATGTCGTGGCAAAACTGCCACTCTGCCCTGATGCCGCCCCCAAAGGTAACACTGTTGGTAGGTTTGGTGCTTGACAATTGCGACCAGGTGGCACCGTTATCAGTGGACTTGAATACACCATCACCTAGATAAGTAGCCCCACCCATATTGGTAGCCACGGTGCCTATAGACTCACCTGTAGTGTAATACCAAGTATCTTGATTGATTGGGTCTTGAGCTATGTCGGTAATAGATGGGTTAGTGTTAGGGCTTGATACCATTGTCCAGCTGGTACCTCCATTGGTAGAACGGTAAAGTCCCCCTGAGGCTCCGCCTATCATTATAATGTTTGTATTACGGGTATCTACCCCAAGGGCGCGGGTACGTCCTCCTACATTGTAGGGCCCTCTGATACTAAAAGCCCCACCTGTAGTTCGGGCGTTGGGGTTGAGCGATGGCAATAAACGTGCTCTGGAACTGTATACATAATTGAGTTCTTTCTCTCTCATGTTGTGCGGTATTTTACCTGTGGCAGGGTCGCGCAACATCATTGTTTCGTGCTTTAGTCGTTCTATGCGATTCTCTTTTACCTTCTTGACTTTGGTTGTCTGTTGAGCCTGGGCAGTAACCCACCCAAAAACAACGAAGATGACCAGGGTATTGAATAGTATACGATGTTTTTTCATAAAATATAAATATTTACTGTGCCTAAGTAACTGTAAAAATAATGTGTCCTGAAAGAGCGAGAATGAATACTCGCAAGAATAGGTGATTCTGGCATAGCTGCTAATAAATAATTATAAAAAGTTATTTCGAAAGAGGTTGATAAGAAACTACTTGATAATTAAGATTGTTGGCTGCTTTGAGGCTGTATATTATATCTGCTTCAAAGCGGTCTCCCTTTTTTAAACCAGGAAAATGCTTTTTGAGCTCAGGAAACACATCTTTGGTTGCTCCTAGCGTTTTTATAAAATAAGTGTCGAGTTGCTGCCCTTGGTTTACTTCTCCCGCAAAAAAAGCACCTTTGCCTACTATTTTTTCTACGGTAATGGTTGCCTCACAAGGGTTCTTGCTACAAGCAGTGTTTCGGTCTGATGTGTTGATGGGTTTTACCTTTATTAGTTTGGCTATCACTCTAACGGTGCCTCTTGCTACTGGGCGTTCTTGACTAACTACAGCTGTTGTTTCGGTATTTTTGGTAGTAGTGTTGGTAGTGGGCGTTTTGGTTTTACACTGCCAGCAACTCATCACTATCATCACGAAAATTAGTTTTTTTAATGTATGCATATTTGCTTTAATAAGTGATTTATGTTTGTATTGACGAATAAATGCTTTTTTGAAAGTTAGTTTAGGAACATGTTCTAAATCGGACAATTATTACGATCACGTTCCTTAAAAATCACCCAAATTGCAGATGGGTTTTTGTAGAGCCGCAGGTGTTTGATTATGATACTTACTAACGTAATTTGTTTTTTTTGGTTAAACCTTGCATACAAAATGTTTCTGCTATTTTTATAATATCAGGGAGTGTTCACAAAAAACGCACTATAGGTTTTGAACATAATCTTTATTAGCATTTCTTTGTCCGCTTATTCGCACCATTGACCTTGATCATGTTCAATTTACTGTCTTACGCTTTACATTCATTATTGCGGCGCTGGCGCAAACAAGTGGCTTTAGTGGCTATTTATGCCTTGGTAGTAGCCTTTTATGCCTCGGTTGTTTTTTTTACTACTTCGCTCAAGTACGAAACCCGTGCAGTACTAAAAAACGTGCCTGAACTGTGGGTGCAAAAACTTGCTGGGGGGCGTTTGGTGCCCATGCCTAAAGCTTTTGTAGACTCACTGCAAGATATTCGTGGGGTACAAGCAGTAATACCCAGGGTGTGGGGGTATAACTATGACTCGCCTACTGGAGCTGTATTTACGGTGGTGGGCTCCGATTCGTTGGTGCAAGGGCTTTCTATGGTGCAAACCTCACATCAAGGAAAACTACAGGCAGGGATGGCTTTGTGTGGCACTGGTTTTTTAGAACTGAGAAAATTAAAAGTAGGCGATAGACTTACTGTATACGATGATACCGGAGAGGCAAAAAGTTTTGAGATTGTAGGGGCATTTACGGCGGCATCTGACTTACTTACCCGCGACTTGATTGTATTGCCTACCAAGGCAGCCCAAGAAATACTGGGGCTACAGCCCAATGAGGTAACCGACGTAAGTTTAAGCATTAGCAACAGCAACGAAATAGAAAATATTGGCAGAAAACTCGACCTAAGGTTTTCGGGCATTCGAGTAGTTACTAAAGATCAACTGGGGGCTACTTATGAGGCATTGTTTAGCTGGAGAGGCGGTATTTTTATTTATGGAACTATTTTGGCAATTTTTGCCTTTTTGATTCTCGCCTGGGAGCGTGCCAGTGGGCTAAGTGCCGAAGATCGCAAAGAGTTGGGGGTACTAAAGGCGGTAGGTTGGCAAATATCAGATGTGCTATGGATGAAGTTCTGGGAAGGGGTCATTATATCTCTTTCTGCCACCCTGAGTGGGATGATCATTGCCTATGTACATGTATTTGTATTTCAGGCACCTTTGCTCAAGCCGTTTCTTATTGGTTGGTCAGAGTTGTACCCTTCTTATGATTTGTTTCCAGTATTTGACCTGAGCAGTTTTTTGGCAATATGTTCCTTGTCGGTTATTCCATACCTTACTGCTACCCTGGTACCTGCCTGGAGGGGGGCTATTACCGACCCTGCCGAGGTAATGCAAGATTAAATGATGTGGGTTAGTTATTTTAGAAGAGAATTACGAGCTGTTAAAAGCCCCCATAGGGGGCAAGCTTCAAGCGACAAGTCGCAAGCTAGACCCTGTTCTACAAGTAATTACACTTTTGTATTGTATTGATTTTCAGTGTCTTATAAAAAAACATGGTTAAAGGCAATGACTCGTAACTCTCATATTTTTACAGTTAATTCACCTCTTTATTTTTCACCACTACCTGTACTCCAGGTTGCCAGTGTTTGTATTCACTGGTATAATAAAGGTAGGCATTACTTGCTTTCGCCCGGTATACTCCCGGCACATCTGCCTTGAGGTCAAGGTGTATTTTTCGACTTGCCCTGGCAGCAATGCCTCTGAAATAAAACACCACATAACCTTTATTGAGTTCATAGTAAGCAAATTTGCCTTCTTCCTGAAGTTTTTTCAGTTGCCAAGGTTGGGCACTTAAGCCTGAAGGTATGCCCACCAAAGCCATGGGCGAAGGCACTCCCTGTGTTCGTTGGTTGGTTACTACAGTGGTGAGTCGCACAGTTTCGTTTACATTTACTGTATTGGTTGCCAGGGTGGTTTTTAGAGCAAGGGCACATTCTGGGTTAGATACAGGTTGATAAGCATGGTACTTGATATCGAGCGAAAATGGAATTACCTGTTGTTTTGACCCAAATTTTACCGAAAGGTTTTGTGCTCCTTTTTGCAGGAACTTTTCCAAACCAGAGATACTTATTTTTCCTAATTGTTTTTTAGTGTAAGTAGCACTGCCAATCAGTTGGTTATCACGATACACCATCAGCTTACCATTTTCTTGCCCCGACTGCTGGTGTTTTGCGTAGGTAGTCAAAGCTTTGAGCGCAAGTATAGTTCCTTGAGTAGAGCCAAAGTACCCTCCACTTCGTTTGCTGAGCATAAAGTTGCTGAGCTTTTGTACATATCCCAAGTCTGGCGATTTTTGCTGAAGTTCGGCAAGTATCATCAAAGCACTGGTTTCTATCTGGCGAGATATTCCTCCCGCCCGTACTATAGTTTGTTCAGTGTTGAGCTTGCCCACCCCCTGGTTGGCAAGTTGTTGCTTGAGCAAGTGCTGTAAACGCGTTGTTTGACGGGTTTTGTTTAACTGTACTGAAGCAAGTGCCAGCAGTGCCATACGGTAGGCATCTTTATTTTTCACGGCTTCTTTATAGGCTTTTCTGTACTCCTTTTCAATTTCTTTAGTTACCCCGGCAAACGACAAAGCGTATACTACATAGGCATTGTTTACAGTTTGACTGGCGGCAGCAAAGCCATATTTACCTCGGTTTTGTTTAAAATTACCTTGGCCATCACGTCGCGATAACAACCACTGCTTGGTTCTTTTTATCAAGGCAGGGTCTACGCCGTTATATACTTTCTGCATTTCCAAAAACTCCATCAAGCCATAAGCTGTCAAACCCTCGTGGGGAGGTGTTTTGCCATACCAATCAAACCCTTTTTCACTGGTTTCATAAGCCGCAAGTTTTTTGTATCCATCAGCGATGTATTTCAAGGCTTTTTCTTTCAGTGCAGGAGCTGTTCCATTGGTTTGTTCTAACAACTGTAACGCAATAATGTTAGGGTAAGTGCTGGAAGACACTTGCTCAAAACATCCATAAGGACGACGTATGATGCTCGCCACGCCATCCATCAAATCGCCTAATACATTGGGATACGCGTTTAGTTCTACCTTAAAAGTACCATTGACTACCTCTGGAATGCTTACCTTAAAAGTATTGGTTTGACTATTTCCTCCAAAAGATTGAGCCACAGGGAAGCCTTTGGCAAATACCTCAATGGCTTCGCTGGTACTTTCTGGATATTGTTCATTGGCAAAACGAATACGCAATTGATTGCTTTCTTTGGTCTTAAGCGTGCGCATTGTTACTCCAGACAAATACACAGTACGAGTAGTGTAGGGCAATACTTCGGTTGTTATACCAGCATTGCTAAACCTGATAGCTTGGGGCGTTTGCACCACTATTTTTCCCGCAATTGGTCGGTCAGTATTATTGGTGAGGTACACCGGGATGCTGATTTCATCATTTACGGTAAAGTACATCGGTATTTTTGCGGTAAGCTCAAAAGGTAATTTGGTAAAATAAGTATGTTCGGCACGCCCCAGTTGTTGGTTCACACCTACCCCTTCGGCTATTATTCTAAAAGAGGTGATGGCGTCATTGTTCCAAAAAGTAAGGGTGGCTTTTCCTGTTTTATCTGTGATTACCTCTGGGTTCCAGTAAATAGTATTTCTGAAGTCAGTGCGTACCACATTGCGTGGTTTTGGGGCGTTATACTTGACGGCTTGATACTTTTTTACCCGTGAAAAGTTGAGTTGAACCGCACTTACATGTGTACTTGCTATTACGGCTACATAAGGATTCATTTTATAATTTGCCTGATTAGCATGCTTCAACCAGCGTAATGGTCTTTTGGTGGTAATCGCCAGTACTTTGCCTTGACTTATGTGGTGACCATATTTTGCCCGTGCTATTTGGTTTGTTTCAGTTTTGAGGGTTTTAATATTGTCCGGATCAATGGCTTTGATTACCCCCTTGTTTTTCATTATTTTTCCATTAATCACCAAAGTAGCATTATGCATAGAGCTTAGTGTATTGCCCTTGTAATACTTGGGTAATATGCTGTCTTTACTACCTGGTAAGTTCTTGTTGCTAGAGATTGGTTGTTGATTGTTAACCGCACTTATTTTAGGTAGTTTTTTAGGCGCTTTCTTTTTTACTGTATTGACTACTTTTACTTTATTTTGTTGCTTACGCCTTTGCTTTCGGCGACGACGTTTGGCTTTTCTGGCAGCAGCCCTGGTGTTATTGTTTCTTTTAATCACCTGCACACTTGAGCCAACGCTTCTCGCACTCACTTTGGTGGCGTATCTGGTAACTACTACCTCTTGTAACATTTGTGGTGCTTCTTCTAGTGTTATATTGTATGAATTTCTCTTAATCTTTCGGCTGTCCAGCGTGATAGTTACAGGTTGTCCATTATTGGCTTTGGCAAATAACTGTACCTCAGTAGTAGGATCTATGTTGGCAAACATAAAGCGTCCATCTTTACCTGTACTTACTTTTACTGAGCGTTGCTTGCCCGACAATTCGTACAAGCTTACTTGAGCTTTGGTAGCTTGTTGGGTTTTTTCATCGAGTATTTTACCCGTAATTACATTGTACAGTTCTTTTTTGTATTTCTTTTCAGGCAAATCATAACTGCGCCAGCCGTGGGTAAGCATTACATAGTCGAGCGCCGGAATTGCCTTGGGCTTACGCCTATTGAAGTAAAAACTTGGCTCATACACTTTGCCGCTTATTTCGGCACTCATCAGCATATAAGATAGTAGGTTGTCTTGTTTGTCGTCTGCCAGGTTAATTATTTTGTCATCTACCACTGCCACCGAGAGGTTAGCCACCACAGGTTGACCGTTTTCGTCGGTTGTAATAATGTCTGCTACTACCTTTTCGCGGGGTTGGTAGCTTTTTTTACGGGTTTTAATCGTCACACGTAGATTTTTATCAGGGTTGGCAAACCACAGTCGCTCACATATGGGTTGTTGCTTGGCGTCATACAGAATAATTTTGCTGATGCCTACCGGCATTTTATCAGTATTGATTATTTCGGTATTAGCGTTGGTTTCTGCTAATAGTTTTTTTGAAAAGTAAACTTGACTATTGCTCTGGGCTACCAGCAAAACTGGAGTGCGGCGAGTGCTTTGGTAATGCACCTTGAGGCTATTTTTTTTATTTTTTTCTATTTGCATACTTACCCCTTTGTGGGTGGCAACGGGTAGAGAGTAGGTGGTTTTTATTCCGGCAGGGCGGGTAATGCGTGCCTGGTAGGTTTCTTTGGCTTTGGGGGTAAATTTAAAAGCTCCCATTCCTTGATGAAAACTGGCAAATGTCTGTACTTCATTGCCTTTGCTGTCTAGTATTATGCCCTCTATATCAGCAGGTTTGCCAAATTCGTTCATTGCCTTGAAAGCCATTTTGCCTGGAATACCTCCAACCCAAGTGCCCCCTTCGGGTAAAAACTGCACGTCAATATTGCCCAGTACAATGGGTATAGAGCGACTGATAGACTCTGTTTTACCTTCGTGGCTTACCACTACATTCAGTAATCCATCGTTGTCTTTGAGCGAAGCAGGTAATTTTATTTTTATCAATGCTTTGCCTTTGGCGTTGGTGAGCACTTCGGCTTTTTGGTAAGCTTGCCCTGAGAGCTGCACTCGGTAATCTATAGTCTGAAAAGCAATAAAGTTATCTTTCAAGTCCTTGGCCTCTAAGGTAGCTTCTACGACATCATTGCTCCCGTATGCTTCTTTTTTAAAGTCAAGCTGAAGCAGCAACTGTGGTTTGATTACTTTTTGCAGTTGAATTTTCTTTTCATAGAACGCCACTTTGCCAAAGTTTTGAAGCCATTGGGTGTAAGCTCGTAAAGTATATACACCACCTGCCCAGTTTTTACTCAAAGTAAAATTTCCGGCAATTTTTCCTCCTCGGACTGGGCGAGTGAGTTTTTTTATCACACTGCCCTTGGGGTTGAGCAGTTCTACATACGCCACTGTACTTACCTTACTCTTGTCTGACTTACCCATTGCTTGTAGGTAGCCACTAAACCAGACCTCTTCACCAGGGTAATAAAGCGTTTTGTCGGCGTGTAGGTATACCTTTTCGGGGGCTGCTTTTTGCTTGGTTACATCCTTTGCCTCAAAGTTGATTTGTTTTAGCAATTGGTCATCATTAAGCAAAACAAATGCGCCCAATAATGTTACACAAAGCAAAGCTGTGCTTAAAATAAAGTGTTTAGTTTTCATTATAGTTAGTTTTTAACTCTTGTTTTTTTCTTAATTAATTGTCATCCTTCAATATGCCTATTGCCTTTGGTGATAATTTGTGTTTTACTTTTTTCCACTTTCTTACCACATCTTTTTGCTCGTGACTACCCGCACTATAGAGTTCAAAGTCTTTAACCTGGATCATTCCATCTACTTCTAACTCCTTGGCTTTCATTGATATAAAAGAAAATACAAGTGTGGCTCCACTGGGAACACTAAGAGAATATTTGCCATCAACATCGGTAATAGTTCCACGGTTAGTCCCTTTGATCAATACATTTACACCAGGGAGCCCATCGCCCTGTGTATCGGTTACTCTGCCTGAAATGGTTTTGTTGTTTTGAGTATAAGCCTGGAAAGAAAACAGCCCACAGAGAGCAATGACAAGTAATATTGTTTTCATTGGTATGTTAATTAATCAATTGTTAATCATAAGTAAAAGATAAGGAATGGTACCAAAATAAATTTACATTCTTAACCTCATCTTTTGAGGCTATACTTTGTTAAAAAATAGCCGAATAGCGCTGCTATTAGCCAACCTTCCCTCAAGCTCGCTCAACATCCACTGGATATTGCCGTGCCGCGTCTAGCAACAAAATATTTTATTAAACTATAGAAATTTATTTTTACACCATTCCTAAGCGAAATTGTAGTTTTCCCCTACGCACTTATTTGTAATAAATAGCAAGTAAAAAAGTTCAAGTGTAACTTGAAGACAAACGAAAAAAAATAAAGGAGTAGGGGAGAAAGGAAACTATAGCAAACCCCTTGAGTTTTGAGTCTAAGGGGCATGTTTGCATCTGATAAGACCTGCTTAGCTCACAATTTTTCGGTTGAACTTAGCGCATAAATAGGGGTTATTTATTTACTTTAACCCCCTTGTTTTGTAAAATGTCCCAGTGTACCTGGCCTGGTAATACCCGGTATACCGGAATGTTGATGGCGTATTTGTGGCGTAATTCCCGAATGGCAGTATCAATATGTTCGCTGGAGTAACGAGATGAAAAATGCCCTAAAATTAACTGTTCTATCTCAATGCTTGCCACCATCTCCATTACTTCTTCAAGGTAACTATGTGGATGACGATTTTCTTTGTTATTGGCTACCTGGTCTATAAAAGTAGCTTCGTGAATTAATATTTTGGAGTGGTTAAACCGTTCGTAGTCTTCTACTGGAGTATCGCCCGAATAGCTAATGACATTGGTACGAATCTCATTGGTGGTTGCCTCGATGCCTTTTTCTTCTTTGATTTTTTTTATTTCCAAACCACTCAAGTTTGCCAGTTCAGGTTTAAGCTTACGCTTTATCTGCATTACTTTATAGCTTAAACTCTTGGTTACACCTTCAACCGCTTTTACGTGTCCGTTTTGCACTGGTTCTACTACAAAATCATCTTTGATGGCAATACGTGATTGGTCAGTAATAGGATGCCAAGTAGTGCCTTGTATGTGTGGGTCAAATTTCTGACAAAAATCTGCCAAAGCTGGAAAAGAACCACAATCGGCGGGGTAATGAATATGTAAACTTGAGCGGGCATTGAGTTGGTTAAATTGCAATAGCCCTGTCAGGTGGTCACGGTCGGCATGAGAAATCAAAACGTGTTTTATTTTTCTCGACTTTTGCAATAGGTTGGCAGTAATGCCTTCACCAGCGTCAAACAAAATGCCTAGTTCTTCGACAAAATACCAAGTAGCAAATAATGCAGTAGAGTATCCAGTAATAGTAAGATTCATTAGATTATTTTTTTATACAGATAGTTCAGAAATTTGCTTCAAGTAGTTTGTGTGTGCAGATAATGGGAGAGCTTGGAGTAGAGAATGTGCGTCGTTTATAAATGGTGTACTGCTTTGTTGAAGAAGTTTATTTTGTCTAACCTCTAATTGTTGGGGCGAAAATATATGACAAAACTCAAATAGTTATAAGAAATATCTACCTTTAACGAGTTTTACGTTACTATAGTTTCGTTATTTATTTTAATATTGATTGTTTTTTTTGTTTACCTATTTAAAAAAATAATTGATTGAAAATGAGTGTTTTATGAAAATATGGTTTAATTATGTTTTCTTTTTTTAGCCAAATAATTGGAAAGTGACACCCTCATTTATTGGTTGTTTACTTTTTGTTTACCCCAAATTTTAGGCGATATTTTTATATTAAGGTAGGTTTGCAACATATTTTCAAAGTCTTCACAAAACCTCAATTGTTAAACCTATAGAAACATTATCAATACCCCATCAAAATAAAGTATCGCTAAAGTAAAGCCTCACTTTTTATACAATCAAAAATTTATTTTATCAAAACTTTAAGATTTGACAGCTGCCATATACATAACGGCAAAGGGTGTCTAAATGTTTACGGTTGCGAAATCAGGAACGGCGAAAACTTTGAAATAAATTCAATTTTTTACACTCAATAAATCCAAGTATTACTTAGTAATGTTGCCGAAATAATGTCAGCAAATTTAAGTAAATATTTTTTCGCTAGACAAGGCGAAAAATCGGCTAATAGCAGCGCTATTCGGCTATTTTTCAACGATGTATAGTGACTAAAATATACAGTTAAAATGGGGAAGTTATTTTGACTGCATTACTTAGGTAGCAATACCGCGTTATTATTCAACTATTTTTATTATTTATTACACTATTATTCAAAATATGAGAAATCGATATACTACGATTGGTAAAATTCTGCTAACATTTGCTGTTTTTATCGGTAGTTTTCAATTAGCTACTGCCCAGCAAGAGCCTGGAAAAAAAGGTTATCAGAAGGTAAAAGATGATCCTAACGGAAGACTCAAGTACGAAACAAATATGTTGAAAGACCCTCGTACGGGTAGAATTCCTGAAGATATTCACCGAAAGGAACTAGAGTATGTTTACTCTCCTAAGGCTAAATTACAGCAACAGTACAACAACAACAGTAACAAATATGCAAAAAGTGCTACTGCGCTTCCTGGTACAGCACAGTGGCAAAAACGCGGCCCTTACAATGTAGGTGGTCGTACACGTGCTTTAGCCATTGACATCAACAACGAAAACCTTATTTTGGCTGGTGGTGTGTCAGGCGGTATGTGGCGCTCAGACGACAGAGGCGCAAGCTGGACAAAGGTAACAGGTGCATCGCAACACCATAGTGTAACAGCAGTAGCCCAAGACCCTCAGAACCCTAATACCTGGTATTATGCTACAGGTGAGGGTAGAGGTAACTCTGCCAGTGCTTCTTTTTCTGCTATTTATGCAGGTAGCGGAGTTTACAAGTCTACCGATAATGGTTTGACCTGGGTTCAGTTGGCAAGCACCGCTTCTTTGGAAACCGAAAATGACAACCCTTTCCGTATTGCCTGGAACATTAAAGTACACCCTACTACTGGTGATGTTTATTTAGCTACTGGACGTGCTTATAGTACAAGTACAGGTGCTATCTGGCGCTCAACTGATGGTGGTACTACCTGGAATAAAGTAATAGACGGTGGTAATGCAGTATATACTGATATAGAAATTGCTGCTAATGGCTTGATGTATGCCACAGTTGCTAGTTCTTCTACTACTACTTTCAAAGGTATTTACCGTTCTACCAATGGTACCGACTGGACAGATATTACTCCTGCCAATATGCCTGTTTCTTACGCACGTGTAGTATTAGATATTGCTCCTTCTAACCCAGATGTAGCTTATTTCTTTGCAGCTACTCCTGGTTCAGGTGTAAGCGGACATAGCTTTTTTAAATATACTTATACTGCTGGTGTAGGTAATGGTGATGGAACTACTGGTAATGGTGGTGCTTGGGAAAATCGTTCAAGCAACCTACCTGCTTATGGTGGTAATGTAGGTAACCTTTCACAAGCGAACTACAATCAATTTGTAAGAGTAAAGCTTGACGACGAAAACGTAGTATTTATAGGTAGCACTAACTTGTACCGCTCGCTTGATGCTTTTGCTACCAACACTCAAAACGCTTGGGTAGGTGGTTATTCTACGCTCAACAACGTAAGTACTTATCCAAATCATCACCCTGATAACCACGCCTTGGTATTTTTCCCTTCTGATCCTACAAAAATGATTTCTGGACACGATGGAGGAGTAAGCTATACTGATAACAACCTGGCAACGAATCCTCAACATCCAGTGGCTTGGACTTCTTTGAACAATGGTTATTATACTACCCAAATTTACGGTATGCACATTGATCCTGAAACTGCGGGAGACAATCGTTTGATCATTGGTTTGCAAGACAATGGTAAGTGGACAGTAAATGACAAGTCTTCTACGGCTATATGGGGCGAAGAAGTAGGCGGTGGTGATGGTGCTTTTGTTGCGATTACTCCAGGTAAAGATACAAGATATACCAGTACTCAGTTTGGTAAAGTAGCTCGTGTAGAAGGTGCTGATCCTCAGAACCCTACAGCTGCTGTACATGTATTCCCAGCGGGTGCATCAGGTCAATTATTCGTGCATCCTTTTACGCTTGACCCAAGCGATTATAAAATTATGTACTACCCAGGCGGTGGTAACTTATGGAGACACAACGATGTTGAAAGCATCAATTCAGGTTGGAACTTTGGCGGAACATTTGATCCGGGATGGACTAACCTTACCAATGCTGCTGTTCCAGGTTCTATTACTGCCGTGGCTGCATCTAAATCAAACCCTAGCCATAGAGTATATTATGGTACTTCAACTGGTAGTGTTTATCGTTTAGACAATGCAAATACAGGTAACCCTACTACTGTACAAGTTTTGGCAGGTCAGGGTGGTTATTTGAGTTGTGTGGCTATTGACCCAACCAATGCTGACCGAGTGTTTGCTGTATTCAGTAACTATGGCATCCAGAGTATTTTTTACTCAGCCGATGGAGGTGCTAACTGGACAGATGTAGGGGGTAACTTAGAAGAAAACCCTGATGGTTCTGGTAATGGTCCTTCAGTTAGATGGTTAGACATACACGTAAACAGTTCTGGTACTACTACTTATTATGCAGGTACTAGCACGGGACTATATGCTACAAACGCAATCTCTGGTGGGACTACTAACTGGGTACAAGAAGGTGCCAACACCATTGGTAACACAGTTGTAACAAGAGTTCGTTCAAGAGGTATTGATGGTTTGGTAGCAGTTGGAACGCACGGAACTGGTGTGTATAGTGCCAATGTAGGTCAAAGCGACAATGTAGCAATTGCTTATTTTAGCCCAATGATTGGTGAGCCAGGCGAGCAGGTAAAAATCAACGGTATTCGTTTTGATGCCAATGCAGCTAACAATACTGTGAAAATTAACGGTATGGTTGCCAATGTGGTGTCGGCTTCTGCCAATAACTTAGTAGTAACTGTGCCCAATGGAGCTACTTCAGGTAAAATTACCGTGGAGGTAAATGGACAAACTGCTACCAGTGACAAAGACTTTACAGTAATTTTACCAATTGCTAAATATCCTTATACTGAAAGTTTTGAAGAAGGTACAACCAACTGGAAGCTGGCTGTAGATGGAAACGATTTCAACTGGGCAGTTGGTCAGGGCAGCACTCCTTCATCAGAAACAGGACCAAACAAAGCAAGCGAAGGTTTGTACTATATGTATGTGGAGTCTAGTGACCCTAATTATCCAGAAAAAAAGGCAGCTTTACAAAGTCGTTCTTTTGACTTGACCAGTTTGAATGAGCCTACCCTTGTTTTTGCCTACCACATGTTAGGTGACACTACGATGGGAACTCTTCAGGTAGAAGTAACTACTGATGGAACAACCTGGAACAATGTATGGTCTGTTGCTGATAACCAAGGTGAAAACTGGAAAACAGCAGTACTTGACTTATCTGCTTATAAATCAGCGACTACTAGAATACGTTTTGTAGGAACTACCAAAGATGGCTGGAAAAGCGACATGGCCATTGATGCACTTACCATTACCGAAAAAGGTGCTCCTGCTATTACAGGTTTTACTCCTTTGAGCGGTTTCGAAGGGCAAGTAGTGACTGTAAGTGGAGTAAACTTTGGTACTACTACTGCCACTAATTTGGTAACGTTTAACGGTACAACTGCACAATTGACTGCCGCGACTGATTCATTGCTTACTACTAGTCTTCCTGCAACTGCTACTACTGGTAAAATTTCGGTAACTGTAGCTGGGCAAACTGCTGTAAGTATGAGTAACTTTAATGTGATTGAAGTAATCAATACTTTTCCTTATAAAGAAAGCTTTGAAGATGCTGCATTGGGTAACTGGGAACAATCATTTGATGATGACTTGAACTGGGATCGTAACCAAGGAGGAACTCCTTCATTTAACACAGGGCCAGGTCAGGCTTCAGATGGAGCTTATTATATGTATGTAGAGGCAAGTGGTGATGGATATCCAAGCAAAAATGCTATACTGTCAAGCCCACCAGTAAATGCTCGTGCGCTCACAAGTCCTACGCTTACTTTTGACTACCACATGTATGGTGCAAATATGGGTAGCTTGGTGTTGGAAATCAGTAAAGACAACGGTGCTACCTGGAGTCCAATCTGGTCTAAGTCAGGTGACCAAGGTGATGTTTGGAAAACTGACTCTGTAAGCTTAAAAGCACACAAATATGCTACGATGATGTTCCGTTTTTCAGGTACTACTGGTGCTACTTGGTTAAGCGATATGTCTATTGACAATATCAACATCAAAGAAGGTTTTGTAACTGAGTTGCCTATTGCTGACTTTAAAGTAAGCCGTACTGAAATTTGGGAAGGTGAAAGCTTAAAATTCAACAATGAGTCGCAAAACGCGGTAACTTACTTGTGGAAAATTTCAGGTGGTGAAGCAGCAACTAGTACTGAGAAAAGCCCAACAGTAAAATATAATAAGGCAGGTTCTTATCATACTATCTTGATTGCTTATAACTCGCTTGGACAAACTTCGGTAAAAACTGTAGCCATTACTGTAAAGGCTCGTCCAAAATTGCCAATCGCTGACTTTAAAGTAAGTAATACTACTATTTATGAAGGTGAAGGCTTGAAGTTCAACAACGAGTCTAGACACGCCAGTCGTTATGAGTGGAGATTCTCAGGTGGTAATACTACCAGCAGCACTGAAACAAGTCCTTATATCTCTTATAACAAAGCGGGTACTTACCACGCAACCTTGATTGCTTACAACGCGAACAATCAAAGTGACTCTAAAATTTTAGAGATTAAAGTAGTAAAAAGAGGTGCTTCTAATGTAACAGGTTCAGTAGTAGACGTAAAAATCTACAGCAACACTGGGGCATTGATGAGAACAACCAAAATTGCTGAGGATGCTCAACCTACTGAAAGCTTAAAAGGTTTGCAAAAAGGTTTGTATTTCGTCCACGTGTACACAGCACAAGGAGTTAAAAAATACCAAATAGTGAAACAAGACTAGTTGGTTTTCAACTGCCAAATTGGGTGAAGTAATACTTCCCTGTTTTTGGTAAACCTTGTTCATTAATAAACAAAAAACGACTGTAAACTTAATTGTCTACAGTCGTTTTTGTTTTTATCAAGGTGACTAATGCTAGATCAGTTCTCAACCAAGACCTTTGATGGATAAAACCAGACTACTTATCCTCATCTTCATCTTTTAAATTGTTAATATTAACTTTCCCACTCATATGAAAGATACCTTTACATTTGCCATCTGTTACATGCCCTATAGCAATATACTTAGAGGTAGTCTGAACAACCCGTTGGTCACAAAGCTGAACGCCATATTTTTGCAATAGCTTTAGGTATTTGCGATGAAGTTTGTAAGGAATCACTTTTTTATTGATCACCATTTTGCCATCCTTAAGCGCCAATCGGTTTTTAGCTTTTTTTGATTTAATCAAACGATCTTTACGCAGGTTACGCAACAACTCTCTTTTAAACTTATTGATACTACCAGTAAACTTAAGTGAGTCGCAGTCATTTGGTAAAGACGAAGAAGGTTTGGTTTTGACCAACAAAGGAGAGGTAGGTAAGCCAGTGCCAAAAAGCGCTTGTGAAACTGAGGGTTGTTTTACTGCCAAGCCCTTTATTGTTTGTATGTCGAATAAGTTGCGTGGTTTACTTTTGGTTTGTTTTGTAAATAAGGAATGCCCTTTCTTCTGAATTAAAGGTGTGTCTACCTTATGATTGATAGCTTTTACTTTAAACAAACCAGCGGTCAGGGGTTTAATCAATGCCTGACTCATCACGGCTTTAGCGGGTACTTGTTTGTTTTTTGGGGTAGGATTCACCGGGGCAACTAATACAAAGGCTCCAATGGCGGTAAGGGTACTTAATGAATATATCATGAGCGATTTTGTTTGAAAAAAATACGATTTAGAAATGAAAACATGCTCATTATTTCCCTCAAATAAGCCCCACAACATTCCCCACCAACCTCGGCGTACTGGCTTTTCGCGCATCAGGTAACGCAGTTTTTTTCTCCCCCTGCTCAAGTAGCTCTTTACTGTATTGATACCCGTATGTTGAATGTCAGCAATCTCTCGAATACTAAAACCACAAATGTCAAATAAAATAAGGGCATCACGTTGATTTTCGGGCAATTGATCTAGCTTTTGATACATCAGTTGTACATCCAGAGACACTTCTGGAGTCACACCATTGGCAAACAGCTTTCGGGTGTGTTTTTCCTGCAATTCCGTTTGGTAGCGGGCTTTGCGCCAATGGCTCACTGAGCGGTTGCGGGCTGCCCTAATCAGGTAATGAATTAACTGATCTTTTTGCCTGATTTGCTCAAAGCGCTCATAAGTAGATAGTAACACATCTTGCACCAAATCGTCAGCCTCCATTTTGCCATAAGCCAAAGCAGCACAATAACGGGTAAATCTATCTTGGCAAGCAGCGTAAGCCTCAGTAAAAGCACGTTGTTTTTCGGGAGTCATAAGGCATTGTTTTTTTGGGTAATGAACATTTTCAGCAAGAGGGTCGCCATTATAGACGAAAAGTTGCAGGAGGGTGTAAAATAATCTGAGATAAAATAGTTGTGTACAGTGTAAGTTTTTGATAAACAGTAGGTTATGTTGAGAATAAAAAGTTGTAAATTTTAAAACTTGCAGCTGGTTTGTAAGGGTAGTTTTAACTTTACTACTGTTACAATATGCCCATTTGTTTCAGCACCTTTCGAGTGATTGTTTTGCGACATTTACCAAAATTCTTGTTTTTATCTGCCCGGTTTTTTATCAATCGGGTAGCAAAAAAGTAAACTCGTGTTGAGTTACCCTTACCTTTTTCTACATACCCTATCCACCAACCTGTATCTTTACCACCATCTCTTGTCCACCCGGTTTTAGCCCTTATCACATAGTTTTTACCTTGTTCTGCCACCATTATTTTTTTCAAAATACGAAACGAACGTTTCGAAAAAGGCAGTGTTTCTTCGTACACTCCTTGCAGTATTTCAATTTGGTTTTTGGGCGAAATAGCAAACTTACCAAAGTTCCAGAAGTCATCACCTGACTGCGATAAGTCTACATTTCCATACTTGCATTGCGACAAGTAATGCCTGTATCGCTTTTTACCAATTCTGGTTGCCAACACTACATATACCCAACCTGCCGACATTTGAAAGGCTTGCTTGAGCGACAAGTCACGGTAAATACGTGGGCGGTAACCATAGCGTGTCGTATCGGTTTTGCCATGCCATTTTACCAATTCATTTTCGTCTTTGATTACCCCTGTCTCCAGAGCTATCAAGGTATTGACTACCTTAAAAGTAGAAGCAGGCAAGGTGGGTGTTATGGCATCAGTTTGGTTACTAAATGTCCATTTTTTTGTCTGATAGTCATATACCGTAATACTACCATTGATGCCACATTCTTTAAAGGGTTTTTGCAAGTCAGCCTGTCCCAAAGCCAGGAATGGCACACATAAAATACTTAGTAATAATCTGATCATAGGTTAATAAGTGTTATAATATTTTGATCAAAAAAACACCAATATAAAGAAAAACCACAGGCATAAAACCTGTGGCAGTAATTGAGTCTGAAAACAAGTAAATCAAGTGTTGTTTACACCCAATTATTTGTGACTATTTATAGAGCCTACTCAAACTCATAATCAATATAAGTTTGCAAATCTTTATCGCCTCTGCCCGACAAGTTTAACACCACCACCTCATCAGGGGCAAACTTTCGTTGTTCGAAAACTGCCAAGGCGTGTGAAGACTCTATAGCAGGAATGATGCCTTCGGTACGGCAAAGTAACCTCCCTGCTTCCATAGCGTCACGGTCGGTTACACTCATAAACTCTGCTCGTCCGCTGGCAAACAAATGCGCATGAGCCGGCCCTATGCCAGGGTAATCGAGTCCGGCAGAAATAGAGTAAGGCTCTACTACTTGCCCATCAGAGGTTTGCATCAATATGGTTTTGCTTCCGTGCAATACTCCAGGCTTGCCCAATTGGGTAGTGGCTGCCGACTCGCCCGTGTCTACTCCTTTTCCGGCAGCTTCCACCGCTATCAAGCGTACTTCGGGGCGGTCTAAATAGTGATAAAAAGCCCCCATTGCGTTGCTGCCCCCACCTACACAGGCGATGACATAATCAGGGTTTTCTGATCCGGTTTTCTCTAGCAGTTGCGTTTTCATTTCTTCACTGATGACCGATTGAAACCTTGCCACCATATCGGGGTAGGGGTGAGGGCCTACCACCGAACCAATAATGTAATGGGTATCAGTGGGGTGATTTATCCAGTGACGCATTGCCTCGTTGGTAGCGTCTTTCAAGGTTTGGCTACCACTGGTGGCTGGTACTACTTTAGCTCCTAACAAACGCATGCGCTCTACATTGGGGCGTTGGCGTGCCATATCTATTTTGCCCATATACACAATGCACTCTATATCCATGAGGGCACACACAGTAGCCGTAGCAACCCCATGTTGACCTGCACCAGTTTCAGCAATAATTTTTTGTTTGCCCAAGCGCTTAGCCAGCAAAATTTGCCCAATAGTATTGTTAATCTTATGCGCTCCTGTATGGTTCAAATCCTCTCGTTTGAGGTATACATTGGTCTGATATTTTTTCGACATTCTTTTGGCAAAATACAAAGGAGTTGGACGCCCTACATAGTCTTTGAGCAAGCTATCAAACTCTGCCCGAAAATCGGAGCTTTGCATAATATCTAAATATTGAGCCTTTAGTTCTTCAATGTTGGGATGAAGAATTTCGGGAATAAAAGCCCCGCCAAAATCTCCATAATATCCGCGTGTATCTACCTGGTAATTCATATTGTTTCAGTCAAAGTATAAGCCCACTTGCCAATCACTTTAGCATTGGTGTGTGCAGTTGGGCTTATGGTGATTGTTTTTCAGTATTTTGTGTTGGGGTGTTTTGCAATCGACGGCGTAGTTCTCTCAGTTTTTCTACGTCTTTCAAAGCCGGGGATTTTTCAAACTTGCTATTCACATCTATAGCATGTACACGAAGCTTATGGGCTGTCACAAAGTCTTGCAGCTCTTGAATATTGTATAGGCTCAATCCTCCACTCATAAACAAGGGTCGTTCATTGTCATACTGCTTCAGTATGTTCCAATTAAACACCACCCCATTACCCCCGTAGTCTTTGCCTTTGGTGTCAAACAAAAAGAAGTCACAAAAAGGTTTGTATGGATTAAGTTGAGCAAAGTCAAAATCGTTGGCAACTCTAAACACCTTTATCACTTGCAACTGAGGCAAAGCATCTTTAAGCTGTTGACAAAATACTGGCGACTCGTCACCGTGCAATTGAGCCAAAGCCAACCCATATTTATTTACTTTCTCTACCACTTGTGCCAAAGTATGGTTCACAAAAACGCCTACTTTTTTGGGGGCATTTGCCAATAAATCTGGAGGCAGTTCAAAATCGTGTCCTACAAAACGGGCTGATTTTTCAAAAAAAATCAATCCCAAGTAATCGGGTGCCACCTCTAGTACCTCGGCAATGTTAGCAGCATCACGCATTCCACAAACTTTTAGTAACATGTCTTTTGTTTAGTTAACAAGCTCAAAGTGTTGCCTTAGGGTTTAACAGTTGGTCAATAGATTGCAAAAATGATTGACAACTTTTGCCTGGGTTTTCACTTTTCATAAAAGTTTCACCAATCAAAAATCCTTGGTAACCCACTTTATGCAAAGCCACAATTTCTTTGGCAGATTTTAAACCACTTTCTGAGATTTTGACAAACTCATCAGGAATCAACTCGGCAAGTTTGAGCGAAGTATCAATGCTTACATCAAAGGTTTTGAGGTTGCGATTATTTACCCCTACAATAGATACATACTTGTTCAGGTGACTTTCAAGTTCTGCCTGGCTGTGTACCTCCATCAACACATCAAGCCCATGCTGCTGGGCAGTTTGCGCCAACTCTTTGAGTTGATTGGGCGACAAACAAGCCGCTATTAGCAAAATAGCATCAGCCCCTATAGCCTTTGCCTCAATAATTTGATAAGGATCTATCATAAAATCTTTGCGTAACAATGGTATACTAACCTGCTGCCTTGCCATGATCAAATCGTGGGTAGCTCCCCCAAACGATACCGTGTCGGTGAGCACTGACATGGCCGTTGCTCCCGCGTTTTGGTAATCTTTAGCTATTTGAGCTGGTTTTACCCTAGAGTTAATCTCCCCTTTAGAGGGCGAACGTCGCTTAAATTCCGCAATAATTGCCGGGGAATGTCGCTGCTGGATAGCATATTTGAGCGAAATTATTTCACGCTTAAAAAACGGGCTTGCTTCTAGCTCACTTACTGGAGTATTTCTTTTGGCTCCAGCTACCTCAGTTCTTTTCCTGACTACTATTTCTTCTAAAATATTCATAATGCAATGTTTTAAATGTTTTTTGTTAGTCCAGAGTTGTTAATCCGTAGACGTTAGCTGCTGTGGACCAATTCGTAATTAGCTTCGCAGAGCTCCCTTCGGTCGGTTCGCAATTGAATAATTCGTGATTACCCCTTCGTAAGTAAAATGGAAAAAATAAAGTAATCCAAAAGAAGGCAGTATCTGTTTGTTGGACGATGAAAAAAATCTTTGCGTAGCCTTGGCTACGGAACTATTTTTTGAAGAAGTACAACGGTCAGAGACGAAGTTCAATGGATTAGGTTATTTTTGTAGTTTTACTAATTAAAAAACCAGCTAACAATTTTTACACTCCCACTCCTTCTTTACTTAAAGCCAAAAACCGCTCAAATGTTTGCAATGCCTTGCCCGAAGTCAAACTTTCTTGAGCCAATGCTACTGCATCAACCAGCGAGAGTTCAGGGCGTGCCGTATGAATTGCCAGCCCAGCATTGGCACATACCACATCTTTTTGGGCTTGAGTCGAATCATTTTTGAGTACCCCTTCAAATATCTTTGCCGAAGCTGCTACTGTATCACCCCCAAACAAATCTTCGGGCTGGTAAGCAACAAAACCCAAGTCTTCTGGAGTAAATAATTGCTCACGGCTGTTAGCATAAGTTTTTACCTTGCCAGTAAGCGACACCTCATCATAGCCATCCAATGAGTGAACAATTCTAAAGCTCTTGTCCAGCTTTTGGTACAAGTAAGCATACAAACGTGCCAGTTCAAGACTGAACACCCCTACAAGTTGGTTCTTAGGAAAGGCAGGATTTACCATGGGGCCCAGCATATTGAAGAATGTTTTCACCTTAAGTTCTTTGCGAATGGGCGCCACGTTTTTCATTGCCGGGTGAAACAAGGGCGCGTGCAAAAAACAGATATTGGCTTCTTCTATCTGGCGACGCAACTTGTCTTTGTCATTGGTAAATTTTACTCCAAAATATTCCAGCACTGTAGAGGAACCTGATATTGATGATACTCCGTGGTTTCCATGTTTTGCTACATGCACTCCACTGGCTGCCGTTACAAACGAGGCAAGTGTAGATACGTTGAAGGTGTTTTTGCCATCCCCTCCAGTACCACACAAATCAATAGGATTGTATTCGTCGAGGTGTACCGGGATACAAAGATTGAGCATAGCCTCGCGAAAACCTTCCAACTCTTCTACGCTAATGCTGCGCATAATATACACGGTTAGAAAAGCCGCAATTTGCGAATGATTGTATTTGCCTTGGGCAATGTTGGTAAGCACTTCGCGGGCTTCTTCTTTAGTGAGTTTCTTATGTTCAAATAAGTGATTGAGTATTGCTTTCATTTTTATAAAAAGTCCATAGTCGGGAGTCCTTAGTCCATCGTATTGCTTGGTGTATATGGCACTGGGTAACTCCAAACCACTGTTGTTTTGTAAAATTTAAAAAGTCCATAGTCGGGAGTCCGTAGTCCATCGTATTGCTTGGTGTATATGGCACTGGGTAACTCCAAACCATTGTTGTTTTGTAAAATTTAAAAAGTCCATAGTCGGGAGTCCTTAGTCCATCGTATTGCTTGGTGTATGTGGCACTGGGTAACTCCAAACCATTGTTGTTTTGTAAAATTTAAAAAGTCCATAGTCGGGAGTCCTTAGTCCATCGT